>NZ_JBJIAK010000013.1:0-123067 GCF_045310915.1 Mycobacterium sp. SMC-17
TGCCGGCCCGGCCAAGCCACTTATAGAACCACGACACACCAACACCCAACAGCGCGCACGTGATCGTATGGGGCACAAGGTATTTGGTCCTCTGGTCGGCGATGAAGCGTGCCACGCTCACTTCGTCGCCTCCTTCACCCACAGGACCACTGATCGCTTGAGGACATCACGCTCCATCCGCAACTCAGCCACCTCGGCACGCAGGCGCTTGAGCTCGGCAACATCGTCCTTGGACAGCTCACCGCGACCTTCCCGCGCTTCCCGCGCCCGGGTCACCCAGTTGCCCAGGGTGCCCTCGTTCACCCCCAGATCCCGAGCCACCGCCGCGATCGACTTACCCGTCTCCTCGACGATCCGAACAGCCCCCTCACGGAACTCCCGGTCGTACTTCTTCCGCTTCTCTGACATCGCTACTCCTTATAGCTGATGCCTCCACGGTCTCGGGGGAAGGTCAGATTCGGTGAAACCGTTGATGGCGTGCTTGGCGCCGCAGTACGCCGACTGTAGTGGGATGGCGCGCGCGCCCAGCGCCGAACCGACCTGCACGATTGTGCCCGCATCGTGTTGCCGCATCCGAGAGAGCGCGGCCATGGTGCCGTGCACATACCCGAGATAACTCACTTCGGTGACCCGACGGTATTCGTCTGACTTGATCTCGTGAAACGGAGCAAACACCGAGGTGAACGCGACGTTGATCCACACGTCAATAGGGCCGAAGGTCTGTTCGACCAGGGCTGCCGCGGCATCGACCTCGGCGTATTGCGCGACGTCGGTAGGAATGGCCAGCGCCTGTCCGCCGCGTTCCACCACGTCCTTCACTGCGCCTTCGAGCCCGGCCTGGCCTCGCGCGAGCAGCGCGACCTTGTCGCCGCGAGCCCCGAACAGTCGCGCTGCGCAACGCCCGATTCCGGCGCTGGCTCCGGTGATGACGACGGTCCGCGATGTTGTCATAAGCGGTCTCCTTCAAACTGGCTTCGGTGGTGCGGGGCTTTCTCGGCCGGCGATTGTTCTGGGGGACCTTGTGATGACGGGTTTAACCTTTGGGGTGTCGTTGTCGTCGGCATTTGCCGGCTGACAATCCGAGCCCGCCGATATTGCGGAAGATTGCGTGGCGTCCGGCACACTGAGGTCTGGTGTCTGCGTGCGCGGCCGTTTGATCCAGTCCGGCCCCTCGAGCGCGTCAGGAACAAGCCAGTACAAAATCGCGACATTTGCGGCGGCCACCAACCCGTGCACAATAATTTCTGGGGTGTGCAATCCCAACGGTCCCGGCTCGTGATGGGCGGCGGCGACGGCCCCCGCCACCATCAGCGCCACAAACATCACAGCGCCCAGGGAAGTGACCGCGACCGCGAGGCGACGGTAAGCCGCGCTTAACACTGCCAGGACCCCGAATCCGGCGAAAACGGCGCTGTGCCAAGGGGTCAACGCCAGCACCCATACTGGCGCGCCCGCCGCCCCCTCCTTGGGATGGGTTGCCAAGGAAACGAATCCAGCGGATCCGAGAAGGATCAGCGCCATGCCTTCGCCGACGAGGAACCACCGTCCTGTGCGGAAATGCCGCGGATTGCGGCTGACCTGTCGCATCCCTGCGGTGAGACGCCCGAACGGTCCTCTGGTGCGTGGCGACACAAGACTCAACCCTCGCTCGGTCGATCGCGGGCGTAATCTTCTAATGGATTGATCACCTCTCGCCAATACCCCGTCCTCGCTCTTATACGCATCAATCTCCAAACTCTCAGCGAGCGGACAAACCTGGGAACCTCGATGGCCACGCGCCGACTCTGGCCCTTTGCAATGTTCGTTCGGCTCATGACGCCGAATCCGTTGCGTGCGAGTGAGCGCAAGAACCCGCCATCAGCAAGACGCTGCTGCCCTCCGATTCGTGACAACGCCACGGAAGCAACATGTTTCGGTCCGTGACCTCGTATTGCCCTCGATCGGTGAGTCCATCTCGCTACAGGGAGCGCGGGATGAACCGGACGAATGGCATATGTCGCCCTGCTTCCCGGAAATCGGCCTCCGAACCATCGACCTCGAACCCCATGACCCGCGGTAGAAGGAACCTGGCCACCAGGCGGTGACGCGTCGCGTAGCGGGCAAAGATCTCCGCACCCTCATCTGTGTCCAGCGCTACCGCGGTTGCGGGCAGGGTGCGCCACCCCACGTCAATGACGACATCCGGACTGTGCATGACGTTCTGGTACCAGTCCGCAGTTGGCCCCCACCCCGAGGCGACGACAAAACTATCGTCAGCCGGATCGTGCTCGACGACCTCCAGCACCGCCTGACGTGGCTCACCAGACACTCGACCTAGGTGATGAAGCCGCATGATGCGCTCTGCGCACACCCAGCCAAGGTGGGCTCGGAACATATAGAGGGGCAGCCGATACAGCAGCCGGCTCAATCCGTCTGGAGGTCTTACGTGTTTGACGATCTTCACAACTGTCATCCTTTCCGCACCCGTGGATGCGCGTCATGGACAAGTGTCACGGCGTGCCGAATACCAGCCGACCGACGGACTCGTCACACACAATGCTACTGCAACTATTGCCTAGAGCAATTGATTGCGTCGCGACTCCCGCTGGTATCCGCCCATGTCGACACAAAGCCATCAAAGCAATTGCGCTGTAACGAAATAAGCTCCACTGGTCGAGATCGTCGCGCAGAAGGTAGTTGAGGTTCTTGGTCGTTGCAGAGTGAGGGCCCGGTCCGATGCGTTGGGGCCGGGCAAGGTGGCCATGGCGGCGGTCGTTCCACGCAACCCGGAATGCGCACTGCGGCTCGCCGCAATCGCGGAACGCCGAACTACAACCAGTGACGACGACTCGGCCCGACCAGTGGGGGAGTCCGTGTGAGAATCGGGGCATGGGGCGTGCAGGGGGAAAGGGCCCGATCGGCAGAGTGATCGGGACGCTGTTCGGGTTCGGGATGTTGGCGCTGGCGGTGGGGATCTTCCTCGGGGCCAAGGACGACCCGGCCGAGTTGATCAGATCGGGCGACGTGGTGACGCCCACCGAACGTGTGCACGTCGTGTATCTCGACCGATCGCAATCGAACATTCGTTGCACGGCAACGACATCTGGCGGTCAGGCCGAGCCCTTGGAGCCGTTCACCGGGGCTCACGACGAGAAGCGTTTCGGTGGCAAGCGGCTCTTCCTGATCCCCCGGGGCAAGTACCACCGCGCGGTCGGCGAGTTGCCGCTCGACCGGGGGCCGGTGACCGTGCGGTGTCCCGGAGCGAGCCGGATCTGGGTGAGTGCGCCGCCGAACGGCTGGTCGTGGCCGATTGTCGTCTTCGTCGTGATCGGGGTGGCGTGCCTCGTGGTGTTCGTCGTGGTGATGTTGCGCCGCCGGAGCGGGACGAGCGGGCCGTCGTATCCCGTACCGCCGCAACAGGGTTACCCCGGTTACCCACAGCAGGGCTATCCGGGCTACCCGCCGCCCGGCTATCCCAACCAGGGCTACCCGCCGAACCCCAATTACCCGAACTCTCCGGGCTAGTTGTGGTCGGGAGGCGTTGGGATCAGCCGGCGAGCGACGTTGCGCGGCTGGGCAATTCCACGGTGAACGTCGCGCCTGCACCGACCCCGGCGCTGGTCGCGGTGATCCGGCCATGGTGGACGTCGACAAGCGCCTTCGCGATCGCCAACCCGATGCCGGAACCGCCGTGTGCGCGGTCGCGTGCCGAATCGGCGCGGTAGAACCGCTCGAACAACCGCGGCAGATGTTCGGCGGCGATGCCGTCGCCGTCGTCGGATACCTGGATCTGCACCGAACCACCGGCGGGCGTTGCCGTCACCCGCACCGTGCCGCCGGCATCGGTGTGCCGCAGTGCATTCGTCAGCAGGTTGGCCAGCACCTGGTCGAGGCGCTGCGGGTCGGCCCAGAGGTCAGGTAGCCCCGGCGCGATATCCGATGTCAGCGCAACGCCTTTCGCGCGGTAGGGCGCGGCGAAGGCGTCGACGGCCGCACCGATCAGCGTCGCGGGCGCGACGGATTGGGTGTCGACGAGCGCCATGTCGCGTTCGGCGTCGGACAGCGCCCGCACGTCGGAGCTGAGCCGGGCAAGGCGGCGGGTCTGGTCGCGCAGGACGCCGATGGTCGTGGCGTCGAGAGGGTGGATGCCGTCCTCTATCGACTCCAGATAGGCATCGATGACGGAGACGGGCGTGCGCAGCTCGTGCGCCAGATCGGCCAGCAGCTGGCGCCGGGTGGTCTCGACCGAGCCGAGCTGCTCGGCCATGGTGTTGAAAGCGTCTGCAATGGCGTCGAATTCGGTGCCGAGATGCGGCGGTGAGACGCGGATGTCGTAGTTCCCATCGGCGACGGCGGTTGCGGCGGCGGCGAGTTCGGCGGTCGACCGGTGCATCCGTCGACTCAGATACCAGCTCAGTCCGAGTGCGGTCGTGGCGGCCACCGCGAGTGACATGCCCACCGAGACCGCGGTCGCCTGCCGGAACACATGCTCGTAGGGATGTGGACCGGTGCGCCCGGGGACCAGGACGTCCTGCATCACCTTGCGGAACATCGGCGGGCCGATGATGAGGGCGACGGTCGTCGTGGTGGCGATGGCCGCGACCACGACGACCGCGTTCGTGACGAGGAGCCGACTGCGGATTCCGTGCTTGCTGCGCGGATGGTGCTGGGCCATCAGCCTTCTCCCATCCGATATCCGACGCCTCGCACCGTCGTGACGTAACGCGGCTCGGCCGAATTGTCGCCCAGCTTGCGGCGCAGGTGGCCGACATGGACGTCGACGACGTTGTCGTTGCCGAACCACGATTCACCCCAGACCGCTTCGAGCAGCTGATGGCGCGTCCACACCTGTCGCGGCCGCGAGGACAGGGCCGCCAGAACATCGAACTCGGTGCGGGTCAGCATGATCGGGGCACCGCCGAGCAGAGTCTGTCGGCTGTCGGTGTCGATGTGCAGCTCCCCGAACACGCGTGGCGGTGTCCCCGTCTCGGGGACGGATTCGGGGGCACGGCGGGGCCGCCGCAACATGGCCCGAATCCGGGCCACGACCTCGCGGGGACTGAACGGTTTGGTGACGTAGTCATCGGCGCCGACCGACAGCCCGACGATGGTGTCGATCTCGGTGTCGCGGGCCGTCAGCATCACGACGTACGCGTCGGAGAACACCCGAAGCTGTCGGCATACCTCGATGCCGTCGAGGCCCGGCAGTCCGATGTCGAGGACCACGACGTCGGGGTCGAGTTCGCGGGCGGCGACAAGAGCCGACGGGCCGTCGGCCGCGACACGTACCTCGAACTGTTCGCGTTTGAGGTAGCTGGCCACGACATCGGCCAGCGCCGCCTCGTCGTCGACGACCAGCGCGCGCAGGCTCGGCGTCGGTTCAGTGCCGTTCACCTGCTCATAGTGCACCCGCGCAGTGGTGCGGTCGACCGGATGACCAGGTCAGCGCCGCGTTCTTTAACGAATCTTCATCGTTCCTCCGGGGAACCCTTGTCGGCCGATTCGAGTCTGGACGACGTCAGAAACCACCGTGAAGGGACATCGACATGATCAGCAGGATCGCCTTCTTCTCCACCGCCGCCGCGGCGCTGGCCGCTGCCACCTTGACCGCCGCCGGCCCGGCGCAGGCCGCCAGTGCGTCCGGCAACAACGGCGCCGACGTCGTCTCCACGCTGCGCAGCGAGGGCTACAACGTGCAGGTCGACGGGGCCCCGAGCGCTCCGCTGTCCGCCTGCACGGTGACGGACGTGCACGGGTTGCCGAATCCCGCGGACCCGACCCAGCGCGCGGACACCCGCATGATCAACAACGTCTACGTCGACGTGACCTGTGCGTCGGACTCCTGAGCGGGGTCGCAGCGCGCCGACCGGCGGTTACATGGTTATGTGAGGGGCGTGACCGAAGCGCAGTCGCTGCCGCTGGCCGGGATCACCGTCGTCGCGATGGAGCAGGCGGTGTCCGCGCCGATGTGTACGCGCGTGCTGGCCGACTTCGGCGCCCGCGTGATCAAGGTCGAGAATCCCCGAGGCGGCGACTTCGCCCGCGACTACGACGACGTGGTGCTCGGCCAGGCGGCGCATTTCGTGTGGGCCAACCGGGGCAAGCAGTCGATCAGCCTGAACCTCAAGTCAGACAAGGGCATTGCGGTGCTGCACCAGTTGCTCGACCGGGCCGACGCGTTCGTCTCCAACCTGGCGCCGGGCGCCACCGCGCGACTGGGGTTGTCACCGGAGGACCTCGGCAGGCGGCACCCGCAGGTGATTCCCGTCGAGATCGATGGCTACGGGCCGGGCGGACCCCTTTCCCAGAAACGTGCGTACGACCTGTTGGTGCAGGCGGAATCCGGGTCATGTGCGGCCACCGGCTTCCCGGGCATGCCGGCCAAGCCGGGTCCGCCCGTCGCCGATATCTCCACCGGCCTGTACTCGGCGCTGTCCATCATGGCGCTGCTGTTGGGCCGCGCCCGTGGTGTCTCTGTCGGTGCGGCGCCGTCGGTCGCGGTGAGCCTGTTCGACACGATGACCGACATCATGGGTTACCCGCTGACCTACACCCAGCACTCGGGCGTGAACCAGCAGCCACTCGGGATGGCTTCACCGGCCGTCGCACCGTACGGCGCGTTCGCGACGCGCGACGGACAGACCGTCGTTCTCGGGACGACCAACGACAGGGAATGGCAGCGCCTGGCCCGGGAGATCATCGAGCGGCCCGACCTCGCCTCGGACCCTCGATTCGCGAGTAATTCGGACCGCTGCGCGCACCGCGACGAGCTTCACGCCGACATCGGATCCTGGTGCGCTGAGCGCGATCTCGAGGATATTCAGCGAATTGCCGACGCCGCCGGCATCGGCAATTCGCGGTACAACCTGCCCAGTGAGGTGATCGCACATCCGCACCTCAAGTCCCGCGACCGGTGGCGTCAGGTCAGCACCCCGAATGGCCCCATCGAGGCGTTGTTGCCGCCGCCGGTGATCAGCGGCCTGGAGCTGAACATGGGGGCAATCCCCGGACTGGGCGAGCACACAGATGTGATACTCGGCGAATTGGGTTACCGCGCTGAAGATATCGCCGGCCTGCGGGCCGCCGGTGCCATCGGCGATGTCTATGGATCAGGGAGCGACCATGCGTGAAGTCGTCATTGTCGAGGCCGTGCGGACCGCCGTCGGCAAGCGCAACGGGGGGCTGGCCGGCCAGCATGCCGCCGACCTGTCGGCCGTGGTGTTGAACGAACTGATGGAGCGGTCCGGAGTGGCCCCCGAACTCGTCGACGACGTGGTGTGGGGCTGTGTCTCGCAGGTCGGCGACCAGTCGAGCAATATCGCCCGCTGGTCGGTGCTCGCGGCCGGCTGGCCCGAGTCGATCCCGGGCACGACGGTCAACCGGGCCTGCGGATCGTCTCAGCAGGCACTGGATTTCGCGGTGCAGGCAGTGATGTCCGGTCAGCAGGACGTCGTGGTGGCCGGCGGCGTCGAGGTGATGAGCCGGGTGCCGCTCGGTGCGGCCCGCCAGACCGGCGAGCCGTACGGGCCGAAAGCGCTTGCCCGGTATGACGGTTTCGGTTTCAACCAGGGCATCTCGGCGGAGATGATCGCGCAGAAGTGGGGTCTGTCGAGGGCCCGGCTGGACGAGTACTCGGCGCGGTCGCACGAACTCGCCGCGGCTGCACAGGATTCGGGCGCGTTCGTCACGCAGATCGTTCCGGTGTTCACCGAGGACGGCGGTGTGGTGCACGAGGACGAGGGCATCCGGCGCGGGACGACGGTCGAGAAGCTGGGTGGCCTCAAGCCGGCATTCCAGGAGGACGGCGTGATCCACGCCGGCAACTCCTCGCAGATTTCCGATGGTGCGGCAGCACTTTTGGTGATGACGCTGGAGAACGCGCTGCAGCTCGGCCTCACCCCGCTGGTGCGGTATGTCGGCGGTGCGGTGACGGGCGCCGACCCGGTCCTGATGCTGACGGGCCCGATCCCGGCCACCGAAAAGGTGCTGCGCAAGACCGGTGTGAAGATCGGCGACATCGGTGTCTTCGAGGTGAACGAGGCGTTCGCCCCGGTACCGCTGGCCTGGCTCGCCGACACCGGCGCCCGCGAGGCCGCGCTCAATCCCCTCGGTGGCGCGATCGCGCTGGGGCACCCGCTCGGCGCGTCCGGCGCGGTGCTGATGACCCGCATGATCAACCACATGCGCGACAACGGAATTCGCTACGGCCTGCAGACCATGTGCGAGGGTGGCGGCACCGCCAACGCGACGTTGGTGGAGCTGGTCGCTTAGGCGCTTTCCGTGCTGGTGAGGTCTAGTGCGATGTCGACCAGCATGTCTTCCTGACCGCCGACGAGCCCGCGCCGCCCCGCTTCTTCCAACAGTGTCCGGGCGTCGACGTCGAAGCGTTCGGCGGCAATCTCTGCGTGCCGCAGGAAGCTCGAGTACACGCCCGCGTAGCCGAGCGTCAGGGTCTCCCGGTCGACGCGCACCGGCCGGTCCTGCAGCGGCCGCACCAGATCGTCGGCGGCATCCTGCAACGCATGCAGGTCGCAGCCGTGCTCCCAGCCCAGCTTGGTGGCCGCGGCGATGAAGACTTCCAGCGGTGCGTTGCCGGCTCCAGCGCCCATCCCGGTCAACGACGCGTCGACCCGGTTGGCGCCGTGCTCGACCGCGGCGATCGAATTGGCCACTCCCAGAGACAGATTGTGGTGGGCGTGGATGCCGATTTCTGTTGCAGGGTCCAAGGTTTGGCGCAGTGCGTCAACGCGGTCGGCGACGTCGCGCATCGTCATCGCCCCGCCGGAGTCGACGACGTAGACGCACGTCGCGCCGTAGCTCTCCATGAGCTTGGCCTGCGCGGCGAGGACCGCCGGCGTGGCGAGGTGGCTCATCATCAGGAAGCCGACGGGGTCCATTCCCAGCTCGCGGGCGGCGGCGAGCTGGCGTGCGGAGAGCTCGGCCTCGGTGCAGTGGGTACCGACACGGACGACGGTGACGCCGGCGCGATGCGCGTCGCGCAACCGGCGCACGGTACCGATGCCGGGGAGGATCAGCGTCGCGATCCGCACCCGGGACACCGCGGCGGCGACGGCGGAGATCCACTCCAGGTCGGTGTGGGCGCCGAAGCCGTAGACACAACTGGACCCACCCAGTCCGTCGCCGTGCGCGACCTCGATGGAGGCGACGCCCGCGGCGTCGAGCGCCGTCGCGATGGCGACGGCCTGCGCGATGGTGTACTGGTGCCGGACGGCGTGCATGCCGTCACGCAGGGTTACGTCGCTGATGTAGATCATGTTGGGGCTCCGGCGTTTTGCGCGGCTACTTCGACGAGCGCGGTCACTCTGGTGCCCGCGAAGGTGCCGATTTCTGGGATGTGGATCGGGCCGATGCTCTCGAACTGCACGGCCTGCTTGAGCCGGAAGCCTGGCACCTCAGCGCTGATCCGTTGCACCGCGGTGTGGATGTCCCGTTCGATGGCAGCGTGATCGGCGGCGCCGTCGACCAGGCAGTAGACGGTGTACCGCGTCGCAGGGGAAGGGCTGAGCAGTGAGATGACCTTCGCATGCCGGGCGCCGACATTCTGTATTGCGGTACAGGTGGTTTCGATCAGATCGTCGACGCCGGCCCGGATGTCCGGACCGGCGGAGCACGCCGGAATCGATGACACGATCTCGGCGTAGGTCACACTTCCCGACTTCGCGACGGCAGCGATGATCGGCGCGGTGGTTCCGGCGGACGGCGTCATCGCACGTTCTCGGCGAGCATCCGGATCGCCGTGTCGTAGATGGCATTGGCGTGCATCTCGAACAACTCGAGCAGGTCCACCGAATCACCGCCGAGTTCCCTGGCGATGAACAGGCCGTCGGCGCCGGCGATGGAGTAGTTCACCAGCAGCCGGACCTGGGCGTCGGTGAGACCTGGGGCAAGCTCACTGAGTGCCGCGGTGAGCGAGTCGGAGGCCTGCGTCCGCGCTTGCAGGAACCGCGCACGGGCTCGTGGTTCCACGGGCCGGCGCTCCAGCGCCAGCATCAGCCCGAGGCGCAGGAAGTCCGGATGGTCGAGCAGGCCTTTCGCGAGCTGCCTGGCCAGTCCGATCACGCGTTCGCGGGGCTCGCCGTCAAGGGGGAGTTCCCAGACGCGCAGCCAGGTTTCGAAGCTGCGGTCGATCACCGCCGCCAGCAGGTCGTCCTTGTCCTTGAAGTGCCAGTAGATGGAACTGGCGGGGAGTCCGCACTTCTTGCTGACCAGCCCGATGCTGGTGCCTTCGTAACCACGTTCAGAGGCAATCTCGTTGGCGGCATCCAGGATTCGCTCACGGGACTGTTCGCCATCGGCGCGCTTGCGGCGGGTCTTGGGTGCTTCGGACATCTTCACTCCCGACTCTTGACTCTGTAGCGATCACTACATTACCGTAGCGATCACTACAGAACAAGTGGGAGGCTCCCAATGAGCAGTGCAGACACCTACGACGTCGCCGTTGTCGGGTACGGCCCCACAGGCGCCACGGCCGCCAACCTGCTGGGCCAACTCGGTCTGAAGGTCGTGGTGATCGAGCGGGACCCAGATATCTACAGCCGGGCGCGGGCGATCTCGACCGACGAGGAGGTCCTCCGCGTCTGGCAGTCGGTGGGCCTGGCCGAGCGGCTCCAGCGCGACATGCTGCCCGACCGTCCGGTCGCGTTCGTCGACGCCGACGGGCGCCCGTTCATCGAAACGGTGATCTACGGACGCGGGTGCGGCCATCCGTCGCAGCAGTTCCTGTACCAGCCGGCGGTCGACTCGGTGCTCCGCGAAGGGGTGGCCCGGTTCGCCAACGTCGAGGTGCTGCTGGAGCATGAATGTCTGCGGGTGACCAACCGGGCCGACGGCGTCGAGCTGCTGCTCGCCGACCTGTGTGCCGACGCCTTCAAACGGGTGACGGCCCGCTACGTCATCGCCTCGGACGGTGGCTCGTCGGCGACGCGCGGCGTGCTCGGCATCGGGTACAGCGGACGCACCTACGGCGAGCGCTGGGTCGTCATCGACACCAAGGTGATCAAGGAATGGGATGCACACGACCGCTTGCGGTTTCACTGCAACCCCGCACGTCCGACCGTTGACTGCCCGACGCCGCTCGGGCATCACCGGTGGGAATACCCCGCGCGAGGATGCGAGGACGAGAAGAACCTCACCAGCGACGAAGCGGTGTGGAAAGTGCTGGGCGAGCAGGGCATCACACCCGAGCACGTCGAGATCCTGCGCGCCGTCGTCTACAGCCACCACGTACGGGTAGCGGACCGCTGGCGCGTCGGACGGGTATTCCTGGCCGGCGATGCCGCGCACGCCATGCCGCCGTGGATCGGCCAGGGGATGTCCGCCGGCGTCCGCGACGCCGCCAACCTGTGCTGGAAACTCGCCGCGGTGCTGCGCGGTCAGGCGCCCGACGCGCTGCTGGATTCGTATGCCGCAGAACGCAAGCCGCACGTCACAGAGGTCACCCGGCGTGCGGTGCTGGTCGGCCGGATCATCACCGAGCGGCGGCCATGGCTGGCCGCCATCCGCAATCACGTCGTGCGGGCGCTGACCAGGATTCCCGGGGCCAATGCCGCGGGTCAGAAGTTCTGGTGGATACCTGACGCCCACTACGACGACGGCTTCTTCGCGACCACGCACCCCGCGGTGGGCTGGCAGATCCCGCAACCCACGGTGGGCGGCGTGCTGCTCGATGAGCTGCTCGGCGGGCGCTGGACGGTGCTGCACACCGGCGCCGTGCCGACCGGGGCGGCAGCCTGGACGGCCGCCGGCGCGTCGACCCTGCAGATCACCGAACCGAGCCTGGTGCGGTGGCTCCGTGACCGCAAAGCCGACGCCGTCGTCCTCCGCCCGGACGGATTCGTCTACGCCGCAACCTCATCCGGACAACCACTCCCGGCTCCGCCGGCCGGACTGAGCCTCACCACCCTGACAGGAGCATCAGCATGACCGCCACCCTCACCGAACACACCATCACCGTCGCCGGCCGGAAGATCTTCGTCGCCGAAGCGGGATCCGGCCCCGCGGTGCTGCTGCTGCACGGCGGTGGCCCGGGCGCCTCCGGTGCCAGCAACTACTCCCGCAACATCGACGCGCTCGCCAAGCGCTACCGCGTCCTGGTACCCGACATGCCCGGCTACGGGCGTTCGTCGAAGGGCATCGACAAGTCGGATCCTTTCGGCTGCCTGGCGGACGCGATGCGGGGCCTGCTCGACGAATTGGGCATCAGCACAGCGCATCTGGTCGGTAACTCCTACGGCGGCGCCGCGGCACTGCGGTTGGCGCTGGACACCCCGGGCCGTGTCGGCAAGCTGGTGCTCATGGGCCCCGGCGGTATCGGGACCACCCGCGGGCTGCCGACGGATGGCCTCAACAGTCTGCTGGCGTACTACGGCGGCTCGGGCCCCAGCCGTGAGAAGCTGGCCACGTTCATCCGCAATTACCTGGTCTACGACGGTGACTCGGTGCCCGACGAGCTGATCGACCTGCGCTACACGGCATCCATCGACCCAGAGGTGGTGGCTAATCCGCCGCTGAGTCGACCGTCGGGACTGTTCGCGCTGCGGACGCTCTGGCGCATGGACCTGACGCGTGACTCGCGGCTGGCCGCGCTGCAGACGCCGACGCTGATCCTGTGGGGGCGCGACGACAAGGTGAACCGGCCCTCGGGTGGACCCATGCTGCAGAACATCATGCCCAACGCCGAGCTGGTCATGACCAGCCGCACCGGACACTGGATGCAGTGGGAACGCGCCGACCTCTTCAATCAGATTGTCGACGAATTCCTTTCGGACAGCACGGTATTCCGGCCATGAGCGTCTTCGGCAACGTATCGCTCGGCTATCTTGTGGTCGAGACGGAGCGATTCGCCGACTGGCGCCGCTTCGGTCGCGACGCGATCGGCATGCACCTCGATGATCTCGACACCGATGCCCTCCGCTTCCGGCTCGACGAACAACAGTGCCGGTTCCTGCTGCGGCGCGGTCCGGCCGAGGATGTCACCACGCTGGGCTGGCAGGCCGACGACCATGAGACCTTCGAGGAAATCCTCGGCCGGGTGCACCGGTGCGGCGTGCCCGTCACCGTCGGCACCGCCGAGGACGCCGCGCTGCGTGGCGTCGAGCGCCTGATGCGGATTCCCGGCCCCAACGGGCTGGCACAGGAGCTGTACACCCGGGCGCACATCGACGGACAATTGTCTGTGGCTGGAAAGGGCTTTGTCACCGGCGAGTTCGGACTGGGACACGTCGCCGTCACCAGCACCAGGCCACACCAGATGCGCGGTTACTACAACACCTTGCTCGACGCCCGGCTCAGCGACTTCATCGACGAAACCATGAGCGGCGTCAAGGTCAAGATCCGGTTCCTGCGAGTCAATCGGCGCCACCACTCCGTGGCGATCGCCGCGGTGAATCGGTTGCCGATCAACCCGATTCGGACCCGCGTGCAGCACCTCAACATTCAGGTCGCCGAGTTGGACGATCTGACGGACAGCTACCAACGCGTGCGAGCACTGGGGTTCGACATGGCCCTGGGCGTCGGGCAGCACACCAACGACCGCGAGCTGTCGTACTACGCCGTCACCCCCTCAGGTTTCGAGTGGGAGGTCGGATGGAACCCGCTGGTGGTCGACGAATCAACCTGGAAACCGACGACTCACCAGGGCATCAGCATCTGGGGCCACGAGACGCAGTCCAGCGTCGACAAGCTCGGGCAGTTCACGACCGCGGCCAGGTCATTGCTGCACCGCGAAGACACCGTCCCGGCGCTCGCCGGGGCGGGAATCCCCGACTAGTCCCGGGATTTGTGCACGATTTTCCGCGGTGAGCGCGGAATATCGTGCACGAATCGCCGGAGGAGGAAACATCATGAACCGTATTGATACCCACCACCACATGGTGCCGCCCGACTACCGAAAGGCGTTGGACCAGGCGGGCATCGCCGACGCCGGCGGCCGGGCGATGCCGGACTGGTCCCCGGAAGCGTCCTTGGACACGATGGCCAAGCTCGGTGTCGCGACCGCCATCCTGTCCGTGTCCGCACCGGGCACCACGATGCTGCCGGCCGCGGCGGACGCGGCCGCATTGGCCCGCGATGTGAACGACTACAGCGCCGAACTCGTTGCCGCCCAGCCGGATCGGTTCGGGTTCTTCGCCACCTTGCCGTTGCCGCACCTGGATGCCGCCGTCGCCGAAGCCGTGCGCGCACTCGACGAATTGAATGCCGACGGAGTGTTCCTGCTGGCCAACAGTGTGGGAACCTACGTCGGCGCGCAAGGCCAGGACGCGTTGTTCGCGGAGCTCGACAAGCGTTCGGCCGTCGTCTTCATCCACCCCGCCGAGCTGCCCGGCCCCACGATCGACGGCGTGATGCCGTTCGCCGCCGACTTCCTGCTGGACACCAGCCGCGCGGCGTACCTGCTGGTGCGCAACGGCATTCGCCGCCGCTACCCGAACATCCGGTTCATCCTGAGCCATGCCGGCGGCTTCGTCCCATATGCGTCCTACCGCATGGCCATGGGCATCACGAGTGACGTCGGCGGCAGCCCGGCCGATCACCTCGACGACTTCGCGAGCTTCTACTTCGATACCGCGCTGTCGTCCACGGCGGCCGCGCTGCCGTCGCTGCTGGCCTTCGCCAAGCCTGGTCACGTGACATTCGGATCGGACTTCCCGTTCGCGCCGGTCGAGGTCAGCCAGCTGTACGCGGCCGGGTTGGAGTCGTACGGGGGACTGGACGACGCCGGGCGGCGCGCTATCGACCGCACCAACGCGCTGGCACTGTTCCCGCGGCTGGGCAGTGCCCCTGCGCCGGTGGCGCCGTCGCTGGTTGCGCAGGCACAGCACGCCGCGAGCCGCGTGGTGATGCGGGGCGTCACTCGGCTATTGGCGCGGTAGGTCGTCGCCTCGCGCCAGCGGACCTGGCTGTGCATGTACTTCGGGCTGGGGTCGTCATCATGTGCTGACATCGTCAACGCATGATGACAATGTCAGCCGAAGATGACGGGTCTGGATCGCAAGTGCCGCAGGAGAGCTCGACACGCCGATGCGATACGATCAGGCAGCAGTCAGTGTGTCGGTGAACAGCTCGCGCGAGCACGACCGCGGCGGGCCGGCCGGCTAGAGATTTCCGACTTCCAGCTCCAGGTACTCCGCGTACTTCGCCTGTGCCGCTTCGCGTTTGCCCGGCAGCCATTCCGTCGGCCACAGCTCGTCGGTGCCGGTGTAGTCCCGCAGCACCTGCTTGGCGACGGTGACCTTGTGGACCTCGGTCGGTCCGTCGGCGAGCCCCATCACGGCGGCGCCGGCGACCATACCGAGGAACGGCACCTCGTTGGTGACCCCGAGTGCGCCGTGGATTTGCATTGCGCGCCACGCGATGTCGTGCAGCACCGTCGGCATCACGACCTTGACGGCGGCGATGTCCTTGCGCACCTTCTTGTAGTCGTTGTACTTGTCGATCTTCCACGCCGTGTGCAGCACGAACAGCCGGAACTGTTGCAGCTGCGCCCACGAGTCGGCGATGTAGCCCTGCACGGCCTGCTTGTCGGCCAGCAGGCTGCCGGCGGTGTGCCGCGACAGCGCGCGCTCACACATCATGTCGAGGGCCTTCTGCGCCAGCCCGATGGTGCGCATCGCGTGGTGGATCCGTCCGCCACCCAGGCGGGTCTGCGCGATGACGAAGGCCTGGCCCTCGCCGCCGAGGACGGCCGAATTCGGTACGCGCACATTGTCGTAATGGATCAGGGCGTGCGAGCCGTGGCCGTCGGATTCCCCGTAGATGGCCGAGTTGCGGATGATGTTGACGCCTGGCGTATCGGTCGGCACGAGGAACATCGACATGCCCTGGTAGGGACTGACGTCGGGGTTGGTCACCACCATGACGATCAGGAACGTCGACGTCGAGGCGTTGGACGAGAAGAACTTGTACCCGTTGATGACCCAGTCGTCGTCGTCGCGGACCGCGGAGGTCGTGAACTGCGTGGGGTCGGCACCGCCCTGCGGTTCGGTCATCGAGTAGCAGGAGAAGACCTCGCCGTTCAGCAACGGCCGTAGGTACTGCTCCTTCTGCTCCGGGGTGCCGTAGTGCGCGATGATCTCGGCGTTGCCGGTGTCGGGCGCCTGACAGCCGAAGATGATCGGCGCCCACTGCGACCGGCCCAGAATCTCGTTGAGCAGCGCCAGTTTCAGCTGCCCGTAGCCCTGCCCGCCGAGTTCGGGGCCAAGGTGCGTGGCCCACAAGCCTTTTCGGCGCACCTGTTCCTTGAGTGGGTCGACGACCCGGCGCCGGGTCTCGTCGAGCGCGGTGTACTGCAGGTGCGGCCAGATGAGGTCGAGCGGCTCGACTTCGTCGCGCACGAAGGCGTCGGCCCAGTCGAGGAGTTCCTGGAACTCCGGATCGGTTTCGAAATCCCAAGCCATCCGGCCTCCTTCAGTTCAGCCACGCGGCAGAAACGCACCCGTCTCTGTTTAACGCACAGGGACGGGTTTGGGAACGGCCGCGAGGATTATGCGCTCGCCAATGAATAGGTGTTGGCGAGGTTGTCCTGTGTGACGTGCGCGGCCTCGGTCGTGGTGTCGATGCGCAGCGGGCTGGTCAGCGTCGAGGTCCGGTAGCTCCAGCCGTCGGGCAGCTGCAGCCGCGTGCCCAATGCGGGCAGGTCCGCCAGCGACAGCGCCGGGTCGACCGTCTGGCTCCATGACTGCATGACCCAGCGCTGCCCGTGCGGGTCGAGCAGCTCGAAGACCGGCCGCCCGGCGCCGAACACGAACACCACGCGTCGTGCGGGCAGTCGTTCAACGGGAAGGTGTTGAACACCGCGACCTGCGGCCCCGTCGGTGTCTGGGACACCAGCAGCACCTCGCCGTAGCGCTTGCCGAAGGTGTCGGCCGAAGAATTTTCCACACCGTCAACGCTACGGCCGAAATCGGGCGGAAAGTGCCCGATTTGTCCCATTTCGTGGGAGGTCGGAGGCCTTTTTTGACCGCCGCTATGGATAAAAGTTTGGTTAGCTAGGTATATTTCGCGCGACAGTGATTTTGTAACGCCGCCGAGCTCCATATCCATGGACCTACCGGGCCTGATGGAAGGGTGCCCCGAGTGAGTGCCACCAACACCGAGCGATCCAAGATCGGTCACCTGATCTGGGTCCTCGCGGTGCCCATCGTGATCGGCTGGTTTGCCGTCAACGTCGCCACGAACACGCTGGTCCCGCCGCTGGAGAAGGTCGGTGAGGCGCACACCGTCGGGCTGAGCGCCAAGGACGGCCCGGCGATGGTCTCGATGAAGCAGATCGGTGCGAACTTCCAGGAGTTCGACTCCGACAGCAACGCGATGATCGTTCTCGAGAGCGACCAACCGCTCGGCGCCGAGGCACACCACTACTACGACGGTCTCGTCGCCAAGCTGACGGCCAACACCGCGCACGTCGAGCATGTCGCGGACTTCTGGAGTGACCCGCTCACGGCCGTGGGCTCACAGAGCGCCGACGGCAGGGCCGCGTACGTCCAGGTCTACCTCCGCGGCAACCAGGGGGAGACCAAGGCCAACGACTCGGTCGCCTCGGTCCGGCAGATCGTCGCCGACTCCAAGCCGCCGGCCGGCCTCCACGTGTACGTCACGGGTGGCGCCCCGCTGGTGTCAGATCAACACCACGCCGGCGACAAGAGCGTCACCAAGGTCACGATCATCACCCTGGTGGTGATCGCCGTGATGCTGCTGTTCGTCTACCGGTCGATCATGACGATGATCCTGACCCTGCTGATGGTGTTCCTCGAACTCGGCGCCGCCCGCGGCGTCGTCGCGTTTCTGGCCGACACCAACATCATCGGGCTCTCGACCTTCGCGGTGAACCTGCTGACCCTGATGGTGATCGCGGCGGGCACCGACTACGCCATCTTCGCGATCGGCCGCTACCAGGAAGCGCGCGGCGACGGAGAAGACCGCGTGCTGGCCTACGACACGATGTTCCGCGGGACGGCGCACGTCGTGCTGGGATCGGGTTTGACGATCGCCGGCGCCATGCTCTGCCTGAGCTTCACCCGGCTGCCGTACTTCCAGACCATGGGCGTGCCGTGTGCGATCGGCACCCTCGTCGCGGTCATCGCGGCGCTGACGCTCGGGCCGGCCGTCATCAAGATCGGCAGCCGATTCGGGCGCTTCGAGCCCAAGCGCGCCATCCAGTCCCGCGGGTGGCGTCGCGTCGGCGTGCTGGTGGTGCGTTGGCCGGGACCGGTGCTCGTCGCCACACTCGCGCTCGCCCTCGTCGGACTGGTGACGCTGCCCGGCTACAAGACGAATTACGACGCCCGCCGCTATGTGCCGGCCGAGCTGACCGCCAACGTCGGATACGCCGCTGCCGAACGGCATTTCAGCGCATCGCGGATGAACCCCGAGCTGCTGATGGTGCAGAGCGACCACGACCTTCGGAACTCGGCCGACTTCCTGGTGATCAACAAGATCGCCCGGGCCATCGTGCACACCCCGGGTGTTGCGCGGGTGCAGACGATCACCCGGCCCGACGGAAAACCCATCAAGCACACGACGATTCCGTTCATCATGGGCATGCAGGCCGTCACGTCGAAGATGACGGAGAAGTACCAGCTGGACTCGATGGCCAACATGCTGCAGCAGGCCAACGACATGCAGGTCAGCATCGACACGATGACCAAGATGCAGTCCATCACCACGCAGATGGCCGCCACGACGCACGACATGTCGATGAAGACCGCCAACATGGCGCTCGACGTCGCCGACCTGCGGGACCACATCTCCGATTTCGATGACTTCCTGCGGCCCATCCGCAATTACCTCTACTGGGAACCGCACTGCTACGACATCCCGATGTGCTGGTCCACGCGGGCGTTGTTCGACACCCTCGACGGCATCGACGTCATGACCGACGACATCCAGACGCTGGTCCCGGATCTGATGAAAATGGACAAGCTGACGGCCGAGATGGTCACGGTGATGCCGCCTCAGATCGAGGTCATGAAGGACATGAAGCAGTACATGCTGTCCATGTACCAGACCCAGAAGGGTCAAGTGGATCAGCGTGCGGCGTCGTCGGACAACGCGGCGGCGATGGGCGAGGCGTTCGACAACTCGCTGAACGACGATTCCTTCTACCTGCCACCGGAAGCTTTCGACAACAAGGACTTCAAGCGCGGCATGAAGAACTTCATCTCGCCGGACGGCAAGTCGGTCCGCTTCATCATCCAGCACGAAGGCGACCCGGCGACGCCCGAGGGCATCGCCCACGTCGACCCGATCAAGCAGGCCGCCAAGGAAGCCATCAAGGGCACTCCGCTGGAGGGCTCCAAGATCTACATGACCGGCACCGCGGCGACGTACAAGGACATGCACGACGGCGCGCAGTACGACCTGATGATCGCCGGAATCGCCGCGGTGTCACTGATTTTCATCATCATGCTGCTCATCACCCGAAGCATGGTCGCGGCCGCCGTCATCGTCGGTACCGTGCTGCTGTCGCTGGGCGCGTCATTCGGTATGTCAGTTCTGTTGTGGCAGCACCTGCTCGGCCTCGAGCTGCACTGGATGGTGCTCCCGATGTCGGTAATCCTGCTGCTCGCCGTGGGTTCCGACTACAACCTGCTGCTGGTGTCGCGGTTCAAGGAAGAACTACCGGGCGGCCTGAAGACCGGCATCATCCGCTCGATGGCGGGCACCGGATCGGTGGTCACCTCAGCGGGTCTGGTGTTCGCGGCCACCATGGCGTCCTTCGCCTTCAGCGACCTGAAGGTCATGGCACAGGTCGGTACCACCATCGCGCTGGGTCTGCTGTTCGACACCCTGATCGTCCGGTCGTTCATGACACCGGCCATCGCGGCGCTGCTGGGCAAGTGGTTCTGGTGGCCCAAGCGCGTCCGCCACGAGGCCTCCGAGCGGCGACTGGCGGCCATCGGGATTCAGCCGGCGGCTGCAGGTAAGTAGCTCGTGATGAGCTCCGCGGCCATCTGACGGGCCAGCACGATGGGCGCCGCCGACCGCTCGAGTTTCGACGCGGTGAGGGCGCCGTCGTAGATCAGCTGGATGCGCTGGGCGACCGCCGCGGCGTCGGTCACCTCGGCGTCCCGTAGCAGCTCGATCAGCAGCCCGTGCATCCACAACCGGTGTGCCCGTACCGGTTCCAAGGTGTCGCCGGGGAATTCGGTGGCCGCGTTGGCGTAGAGACAGCCCCGGAACTGGCGCTTGCGTGCCGCGGCGGCCGCGAGGTCGAAGAACGCCAGCAGCTTGTCCACCGGGTCGGCGATGCCGGAAGTCTTCGATTCCCAGCGGTTGCGATCAGCCTGATCCAATCGGTTCGGGTACGCGATCACCAACGCGTCCTTCGACCCGTACGAGCTGTAGAGGCTGGCCTTGGCGACCCCCGCCTCACGCAGGATCATGTCGATGCCGACGGCGCGAATTCCTTGTGCGGCAAAGAGATTCGACGCGGTGTCGAGCAGCCGCTGGGCCGGCCCGGCGGTGTCGGTGCGGGGCGCCGGCCGGTCCGGGCGGCGGGTGCGGGTCGCGCTCATGTCTGCACCATAGCGGAGATCCGTCGATAGACAGACCGGTCTGTTCATGCGAGCGTCGTGATGTCATCGACGCCCGACGAACAGGAACACACCGTGACGCTGTACCTCTACGAAATCGCAGGACTGCCCGGCCGGGCCGAGGTCGACCAGGCCATCAAGACGCTCGACGCCGAAGTGCACCGGGCCGGCGGCGAACTCATCGAGGCACAGGTCACCGCTCAGCACCGGCTGTTCGTGGTGGCGGAGCTCGCCGGCGGTCCGCTGCAGATCGCCGCGTCGTCGGTCGGGGCCACCGAACTGACCGGTCCGCACGAAGTGCGACTGGTCGGTGCGGAACTGGACCAGCTGAAAGCCGTCCGTCCGACGGCCGGGTACCTGGTCGAGTGGGACCTGCCCGCCGACCTGGACATGGAGAGCTACCTGAGCCGCAAGAAGGCCAACGCGCCGAAATACGCGGAGGTGCCCGAGGTCAGCTTCCTGCGCACCTATGTGCGCGTCGACATGGACAAGTGCCTGTGTTTCTACGACGCGCCGGACGAGGACGCGGTACGGCGGGCGCGCGTGGCGGTGCAGACCCCGATTGATCGGTTGTACGGACTGGAAAGTGGTGGGCAATGACGACTCTGGTGTCCGACGACGTCGCGACCAGACTGGCGGAAGTCACTGCCGGGGTGGACGCCCGGGCCGGTGACCTGGACGCCGGGCGCACCGACGTCCGTGACGATCTGCGCGCCCTCGGCGCTGCCGGATTGTTCGGGCTGCCGGACCTGCCCGACACCGTGCGGGTGATCGAGCAGGTGTCGGCGGTGAGCCTCGCCGCCGGGTTCTCCGCCTGGGCGCACCAGATGGCGATTCACTACCTCGCCGACCGGCCGGGTCTGTCGGAGGCGTTGCTCACCGCACACCGCCCGGGTGTGACGGCGATGGCGGCCGGTCTCAAGCACGTCGCTGGCCTCGGACAGCTCCCGATCTTCGCCGGCGAGACACGCCGCGGCCTACGGCTCAACGGACCAATCCGCTGGGCGTCCAACGTCTTTGACGATGCGTTGATCGTCCTGCCGGCACGGACCGTCACGGGCCGCCTGTACGTCGTGGCGGTCGACGTGCGCGCGGTCGGCGTGGTGGTCGATCCGGCGCCCCCGCTGATGGCCCTGGGTAGCACCCGGTCGACGTCGCTGCGCCTGGAAGAGGTCGAGGTGAACGCGGACCGCATCATCAGCGCCGACCTCACCGCGTTCGTCCGCGAGATCAAGCCGACGTTCCTGCTGCTGCAGACCGCGTTCTGCGTCGGCGTCACCGGGGCGGCGCTGACCGCGGCCGGCCGGGCGACCGATGCACTGGCCGCCCAATTCGACGGCGACCTCGCCGACCTGGTGGCGCACGCCGAGGACAACCGCCGGCGGCTCTACGAATTCGCCTCGGCGCCAGGGGAAGCCAACCTGGCCGACGTGATCCGGCTACGACTGGACGCCGCCAAAGTCGCGGTGGGGGCGACCCGCCTGGAATCGGCGCTGGCCGGTGGCCAGGGCTATCGCGCGGGGACGGCCGCCAACCGCCGGTTCCGCGAAGCAGCCTTTCTGCCCGTGCAATCACCATCGGAAGGACAACTCAGGTGGGAACTGAAGCAGTTCGGATAACCGCGGGCACCAAGACATTTGGCGACAGCGTCGTCCTCGACGGCATCGATCTCGCCATCGAGTCAGGGGAGTTCGTCGCGGTGCTCGGGCGTAGCGGCAGCGGGAAATCGACCCTGCTGCGGGTGCTGGCCGGGCTGGAATCGCTGAGCTCGGGAACCGTCAGCTGGCCCGCCGGCGGCGAGCGTCCGCACATCGGAGTCGTTTTCCAGGACGCGCTGCTGTTGCCGTGGCTCACGGTGCAGGGCAACGTGTCCTACGCGCGGCGATTCGCACACCGGCGCAAGGGATTCGACGCGGACTATGCGGCAGAGCTGATGCGGCGTTTCGGCGTCGACGGGCTGGCCGAGCGCTATCCCGACCAGCTGTCCGGCGGTCAGGCCCAGCGGGTGGCCATCCTGCGCGCCGTGGCGACCCGGCCCCAGTTGCTCCTGCTGGACGAACCGTTCAGCGCGCTGGACCCCGCGACACGTGCCGACCTGCAGCAGTGGCTGACCACGCTCACCACCGAACTGGGTGTGACGGTGCTGCTGGTAACGCATGACGTCGAAGAAGCGCTGAGCCTGGCGCAGCGCGTCGTACTGCTGGCCGACGGCGGACGGATTCAGCGTCAATGGCACCTGGGGGAGGCGGACCAGTCGGGTCTGCGTGACGAAATCCTCAGTCATTACCGGGTTTCCGAACTGTGGGTGGCATGAGCCGGCTGCTGATCTCACGGCGGCACGCACTGATCGCCGCGGCAGCGGCGGCCGGTGGCGCCTTCGGCCTGGCCGACCTGGCGCACAGTGCCACGACCGATTCGGCCGCCGGCGGGCCGCTGCGCGTGGGCTATCTGCCGATCACGGACGCCGCACCGCTGTTGATGGCGCACTCCGCCGGTCTGTATCCGGCCGGTGTGGGCAAGCCCGTGCTGTTCCGGAGTTGGGCGGCGCTGGGCGAGGCATTCCTGAACCGTCAACTCGACGTCGTGCACCTGCTGATGCCCATGGCGGTGCAGCTGCGCTACGCGCTCGGTGGCGGTGTCCGGGTACTCGGATGGAACCACACCAACGGCTCGGCACTGACGGTCGCACCGCACATCCGGGAGCTGCCGGACCTTGCGGGTTCGCAGCTGGCGATCCCGTTCTGGTGGTCGATCCACAACATCGTGCTGCAGAAGCTGTTGCGGGCCAACGGATTGCAACCGGTGATCCGCCGCTCGGCGTCGCGGGCCGACCGCACCGTGGAACTCGTCGTGATGAGCCCATCGGACATGGTGCCGGCACTGGCCACCGGCACCATCGGCGGCTACGTGGTGGCCGACCCGTTCAACGCGATGGCCCAGACGAAGAAGATTGGGCGCATCCACACCTTCCTCGGCGACGTGTGGCGCGACCATGCCTGCTGCGCCCTGGTGACCCGAGACGACGTCATCGCCAGTCGACCGGCGGCCGTGCAACAGCTCACGGACGCGGTGGTGACGGCACAACTCGCGCTGTCGAACGATCGGAAGGCGGCCGCGGCGAAACTCGGCGGCGGGCGGTACCTGCCCCAGCCGGTACCGGCGATCACGCTCGCGATGACGTATCCCACCGCGCCCTACCCGCTGCGGCACCCGGAGTGGCAACCCCAGCGGCTCGGCTTTCAGCCGTTCCCGTTCCCGAGCTTCACCGATGAACTCGTTACGGCCATGCGCGACACCGTCATCGACGGCGACCGGCGATTCCTGGAGCGGCTGGACCCCGCCACCGTGCACAGCGACCTGGTCGACGACACCTTCGTCCGTAATGCCATTCAGGCCCATGGCGGTCCGGCCGCCTTCGGCCTCAGCGGCGATTACACCCGAACCGAGCAATTGGAGCTGTCATGACCACCACCACACCCGCCCGCTCGGCGATCGATCCGCCGGTGGCAGTGCGCCGTTGGGCCCCGCCGGTCGGCGCCGTCGTCGTCGCGATCGGCCTCTGGTGGCTGACGACCACCGTCGTGTCCGCCCCGCATTCCCTGCTGCGGCAGGCCGCACCACAGCGCGTCGCGCCCGCCGTCGTCGACCTGTTCTCCCGCGGCGTGCTGCTGCCCGATATCGGGATCAGCCTGTGGCGCTTGGTGATCGGCCTGGCGGTGGCGGTCGTCGTCGGCATTCCCGCCGGCCTGCTGCTCGGACTCAGCGGCACGGCCGAGCGCGCGGCGGCGCCGCTCGTCCAGTTCGTCCGGATGATCTCGCCACTGTCGTGGGCCCCGATCGCCGTGGCGGTGTTCGGCATCGGCAACGAGCCCGTGATCTTCCTGATCGCGGTGGCGGCCGTGTGGCCCGTGCTGATCAACACCGTGGCCGGCGTGCGCGCTGTCGACCCGGGCTTCCTGGACGTGGCGCGGTCGTTCCATGCCACGCGGTGGGAACTGGTCACTGCCGTGGTGCTGCCGGCGATCCGGGGACAGCTGCAGACCGGCGTGCGGGTGGCGCTGGGCATCGCCTGGGTGGTGCTGGTCCCGGCGGAAATGCTCGGCGTGCGTTCGGGTCTGGGCTACCAGGTGCTCAACGCCCGCGACCAGCTGGCCTACGACCAGGTCGTGGCAGTGATCGTGGTGATCGGTGCGCTGGGTTTCCTGCTGGATGTCGTCGCCCGGCGGCTGACTTCCCCGGAGCGGCCAGGAGTCGCGCGCTGACGGCGCTAAGGTGGCGCGGTGACTCTCTCGGCGATCGTGACCGTGCCCGCGGCCCTGGCGCCGGCCGACTTCACCGCGCCGATCGCCGGTGCACCGGCACTGGTGCGGGCCGTGTGTGCAGTGCGTGACGTGGCGCCGGTAACGGTGGTGGCCGCCGAAGGATTGGTCGCCGCAGCAACGGAATGCCTTGCGGCTCATGGCCTCGGTGAGGTGCCCGTGCGTACCGGACCCGTGCCTCTGGCCGAGGCGGATGCGATCCTGATGCACGATGTCCGTTACCCGCTCGCTCCCGCCGATCTCGCGGCACGCGTGGCGGCGGGGCTGACCGAACACGACGTCGTCCTGCCGGTCCTGCCGATGACCGACAGTGTGAAAAGCGTTGCCGCAGAGGGCATCGTGCTGGGCAACGTGGACCGTTCGGAGCTCGTCACCGCGCAGTACCCGCGGGCCTTCTCGGCGGCGGCGCTGGCTCTGGGCGCAGATCCCGATGACCTCGCGGCGCTGACGGCCGCCGGCCTGAAGGTCGGCACGGTCGACGGCGATCCCAACGGCTTCGTCGCCGACCTAACGCACGATCGGGAACTGCTTGATGCGATCGTCAGCGCCGGCTGAGCAGGCGCTCGGCGACCTGCACATCGTGTGCGAAGGTCACCTTGAAGTTCTGGGCCGATCCGGCGATCGCGTGGACCTCGAGGTCGGTGAAGCGCTCCACGCACGACGAGGTGTCGGTGCCCTCGAAACCGGCGGCGGCCGCGTCCTGATACGCCTGCCACAGCGGCGCGGCGCGGAAGGCCTGCGGCGTCTGCACCCGGACGAGCGACTGCTCGATGGCGCCGAGGCCGTCCCCGGTCAGGCGCAACACGTCACCGGCCGGCAACACCGGAATGGCCCCGCCCCGCTCCCGTGCCGTGGCGACGGCGGTGTCCATCAGCTCGGCACCGGCCAGCGGGCGGGCGGCGTCGTGGATCAGCACCACGTCGACGGCGCCGGCATCGATGTCCGCCGCGAGGTAGCTCAGCACGTTGTGTTCGGAGCCGTGCCGGGTGTCGCCGCCCTCGACGAATTCGACTGGGGTGTCGGGGAGTTCGTCGGCCATGAGCGCCGCCACCTGGTCGCGTTCACCCCGCCGGAACACCAGGATGGTGCGGGCGACCTCGGGGCTGGCAGCCACGGCGGCCACCGACCACGCCACCATGCTGCGGCCGGCCAACTGCAGGTAGGCCTTGTTGCCGTCGGCCCCGACGCGCGATCCGATGCCGGCGGCAAGGACGACGCCGACGGCGATCGGGGGAGCGGACACGTCTTCACGGTAGTGGGACGGGAACGGGGATCTGCGGCAGGCTTACCGTGATGCGGCCCGGACGGGGCCCGGATCGTTGAAGGGACACGGCATGGATGGGACGCACCAGGACGCTCCCGACCCACACAGCACGGTGCGCGCGCATCGATTGACCCCGATGCGGGGCCGCGATCCGCACGAAAGGCACCGCGTCGCCACTCCGCTGGAGCTGCTGTTCGACCTGACCTTCGTCGTCGCGTTCGGGGTAGCGGCGTCGGAACTGTCGCACATGCTGGCCGCGGGCCACGTCGGCGCCGGCATCACGGGCTTCGTCTTCTCCACCTTCGCGATCTGCCTTGCGTGGATCAACTTCACCTGGTTCGCCTCGGCGTACGACACCGACGACTGGGTGTTCCGCCTGATGACCATGATCGAGATGGTCGGCGTACTGGTCCTGGCACTCGGCCTGCCTGCGTTCTACGCCTCGATCGAGCACGGCCACCATGTCGACAACGCGGTGTTGGTGGCCGGTTACGTCGTGATGCGAATTGCGTTGGTGGGCCAGTGGTTACGGGCTGCGAAGCAGGACCCGTCGCGGCGTGCGGCGGCGATGACGTACGTCTGGATCGTGGCGGTGGTCCAGGTGGGCTGGGTCGGCACCGTGTTCCTGCCGACGAGTGTGCCGGTGACGCTGGGTTGCTGGGTGCTGCTGGCGCTCATCGAGCTGGGCGGTCCGATGATCGCCGAGACCAAGTGCGGCGGCACCCCGTGGCACGCGCACCACATCGCCGAGCGCTACGGACTGCTGGCGATCATCGCCCTCGGCGAGGGTGTCGTCGGGACGGTCGCCTCGCTGTCGGCTGTCGTCGGCGAGCACGGCTGGTCGTGGGACGCGGTGCTGCTGGCGATCGCGGGCACGGCGCTGACCTTCGGCATGTGGTGGGTGTACTTCATGGTGCCGTCGGCCGACGCCCTGCACGCGCACCGCGAGCGGGGCTTCTGGTTCGGTTACCTGCACATGCCGGTGTACGGCGCCATCGTCGCGACCGGTGCCGGCCTGCACACCGCCGCGTACTACATCCAGCACCACTCGGCGCTGGGATCGGTGGCCACGGTGCTCAGCGTGGTGATCCCGGTCGGCGTCTACATCGCGTTGGTCTACGTGCTGTACGCGCTGATGCTGCGCTCGGTGGACGCCCTGCACCTGCTGCTGGTGGTGCTGACCGCGGTGGTCCTGATCGTGACGGTGGTCCTCGCGGCCGTCGGGGTGCCGATGGCGCTCTGCCTCCTGGTGGCCAGCCTGGCGCCGGCGGTGAGCGTGGCCGGGTTCGAGATCATCGGGCACCGGCACGTGGCCGAGGCGGTCGCGCGCCAAACGTGAGCGCCAAACGTGAGCGCCGAGCGTGAAGACGATGGCGAGAAATCGCGAAACTTTGACGATCTTCTTCACATCGGGTGGGTCAGGATTGCACTGGTGTGGCTAACGGGCCGGAAGTGGTAGCTGTCATATCCTGAGACGCGTGGCAATTTCGCGTCGTGACCTGCTGAAATACGCTGCAGCTGCGCCGGCCGCTGTCGGCCTCGGCGCCGGATTGCAATCGGTACTTGGCGCGACCACCGCCTCGGCGGCCCCCTACGGAGTGTTGCTGGACTACGCGGCAGGGGTGATCAGCGCGTCCGATATCCGGTCGGCCGGGGCGCTGGGCGCCATCCGGTATGTGTCGGACCGCCGGCCGGGCGGGGCGTGGATGCTCGGCAAGCCCATCGAGCTGCCGGAGGCGCGCGATCTCTACAAGGGTGGCCTGAAGATCGTCTCCTGTTACCAGTACGGCAAGGAGTCGACGGCCGACTGGCTGGGTGGGCACGCCGCCGGCGTGCAGCATGCCCAGCGCGGGTTCGCATTGCACACCGCGGCGGGCGGCCCGGTCGGGGCGCCGATCTACGCGTCGATCGACGACGATCCGACTCCGGAGCAGTACAAAGCACAAGTTGCGCCCTACCTGCGCGGCTGGGAATCAGTGCTGGGGCACCAGCGGGTCGGCGTGTATGCCAACTCCAAGACCATCGAGTGGGCCGTGCAGGACGGCTTGGGGTCGTACTTCTGGCAGCACAACTGGGGCTCGCCCGGTGGGACCGCGCATCCGGCGGCCGCACTGCATCAGGTCGAGATCGACAAACGCCATGTCGGGGGAGTCGGCGTCGACATCAACCACATCCTCAAGCCGCGCTTCGGGCAGTGGGACTGACGGGCGCGCAGATTACCGCTCAGTAGTTAGCTGGCGGCCAGCTCTAAGAAAACGAGATGAAACCGCAGCAAATGGCGGCGCGGTAACTTACCGCCTGTATAGACACACAGACCGTCATTGTCGAGTGTTTTCTGGAACGGGTCTTTTCCTACTCATTAGTAAGGTCCAGCACCGTCACAAGCATGGTCACGATTTGATAACAATACCGCTTTGATCAGCGATGTTGTTACTACTCGACCGTAACCAGCCGCCAACAGGACGTTTGTCCTGTTGGGTACGGGCAGTCCCACGACGCGGTGTTACCCGCGTAGGTGGTTACCGATCCGTAGAACTCGTTGGTAACCATTTCCGGCAGAAAAACGCCGCGAATCTTATGACACTCTTAGTGCAGTCGGCCCGGCTCTCAGGCACCCGAAAAACGGGCGCCAGACGTAGCACGGGCCTCACGTGATCCGACGTCGCATCGCGTTGCCCCAGGGCCGACTACCAAGACCAAGCACCTGACCGGTTCGCGCGGCAAAGACGACGAGAGGGACGCATGACGATCAACGAGCACCGCAATGTGACCAGTGGCAACACCGAGGCGGTGGCGGCGAGCGCCCATGCTCTCGTGGACCTGCTGAACGCCGGCGAGCCGTATGCCGTCGCGTTCGGTGGTCAGGGTGCCTCGTGGCTGGAGAACCTCGAAGAGCTCGTCAGCTCGGCCGGCATCGAATCCGAGCTCAGCGAGATCGTCGGCGAAGCGGCCCTGCTGCTGGAGCCCGTCGCGCGCGAGCTCGTCGTCGTGCGGCCCATCGGCTTCGAGCCCATGCAGTGGGTGCGCGCCCTCGCAGCCGACGAGCCGCTGCCGTCGGCCAAGCAGCTGACCACCGCCGCCATCTCCGGCCCCGGCATCCTGCTGGCCCAGATGGCCGCCATCCGCGCCGTGCAGCGTCAGGGCCTGGACCTCGCCGGCACCCCGCCGGTCGCCGTCGCCGGCCACTCGCAGGGCATCATCGCCGCCGAGGCACTCAAGGCCAACGGCACCCGCGACGCCGAGCTTCTCGCGCTGCTCCAGCTCATCGGTGCCGCCGGCTCGCTCGTGTCGCGCCGCCGCGGCATGGTTGGTCGCGGTGACAAGTCGCCGATGGTGTCGGTCACCAACGTCGACCCCGAGCGCATCGCCGAACTGCTCGAAGACTTCTCCAAGGACGTCCGCACCGTCCTGCCGCCGGTCCTGTCGATCCGCAACGGCCGTCGCAGCGTCGTCATCACCGGAACCCCGGAGCAGCTGGCCCGCTTCGAGCTGTACTGCAGCAAGATCACCGAGAAGGACGAGGCCGAGCGCAAGAACAAGCTGCGCGGCGGCGCCGTCTTCAGCCCGGTTTTCCAGGGCGTGCAGGTCGAGGTCGGCTTCCACACCCCGCGCCTGGCCGACGGCATCGAGGTCGTCGACCGCTGGGCCGCCAAGTGCGGTATCGACACCGAGCTGGCCCACGCGATGACCGAGGCCATCTTCGTCAAGCCCATCGACTGGGTCGCCGAAGTCGAGCGCATGCACGACGCCGGTGCCCGCTGGATCATCGACCTCGGCCCGAGCGACACCGTCACCCGCCTGACCTCGCCGATCATCCGCGGCCTCGGCATCGGCATCGTGCCCGCCGCGACCCGCGCCGGCCAGCGTTCGCTGTTCACCGTCGGCGCCGCCCCGGTCGTGCAGCCCGCGTGGTCGAGCTTCGCGCCGACCGCCGTCGAGCTGCCCAACGGTGACGTCAAGCTGTCGACCAAGTTCACCCGCCTGACCGGCCGTTCGCCGATCCTGCTGGCCGGTATGACCCCGACGACCGTCGACGCCAAGATCGTCGCCGCGGCCGCCAACGCCGGCCACTGGGCCGAGCTGGCCGGTGGCGGTCAGGTCACCGAAGAGATCTTCGAGAACCGCGTCGCCGAGCTGACCCAGCTCCTCGAGCCGGGCCGTGCCATCCAGTTCAACTCGCTGTTCCTGGACCCGTACCTGTGGAAGCTGCAGCTGGGCGGCAAGCGCATCGTGCAGAAGGCGCGCCAGTCGGGCGCCCCGATCGACGGCGTCATCGTCACCGCCGGCATCCCCGAGCTCGACGAGGCCGTCGCGCTGATCGATGAGCTGCACGAGATCGGCATCACCAACGTGGTGTTCAAGCCGGGCACCGTGGACCAGATCAAGTCGGTCATCAAGATCGCCGAAGAGGTCCCGGACAAGGAGATCATCGTCCACGTCGAGGGCGGCCGCGCCGGTGGCCACCACTCGTGGGAGGACCTCGACGACCTGCTCGTCAGCACCTACTCGGACCTGCGCAAGCAGGCCAACCTGACCATCTGCGTCGGTGGTGGCATCGGCACGCCCGAGCGCGCCGCCGAGTACCTGTCCGGCCGCTGGGCCGAGACCTACGGCTTCCCGCTGATGCCGGTCGACGGCATCCTGGTCGGCACCGCCGCCATGGCCACCCTCGAGGCCACCACCTCGCCTCAGGTCAAGCAGCTCCTGGTCGACACCAAGGGCACCGATCAGTGGGTCGGCGCCGGTAAGGCCCAGGGCGGCATGGCTTCCGGCCGCAGCCAGCTGGGTGCGGACATCCACGAGATCGACAACACCGCGTCGCGGTGCGGCCGCCTGCTCGACGAGGTCGCCGGTGACGCCGACGCCGTCGCCGAGCGCCGCGACGAGATCATCGCCGCCATGGCCAACACCGCCAAGCCGTACTTCGGTGACGTCGCGGACATGACCTACCAGCAGTGGCTGCAGCGCTACGTCGAGCTCGCGATCGGCGACGGCAGCAGCACCGCCGACACCAAGCGCGACCACTCGCCGTGGCTCGACATCACCTGGCGCGACCGCTTCGAGGAGATGCTGCAGCGCGCCGAGGCCCGCCTGAACCCGGCCGACGCCGGTCGCATCGAGACGCTGTTCCCGGCCACCGCGGAAGGTGAAGCGCTGCTGGAGGATCCGCAGCGCGCCATCGCCGAGCTGCTGGCCCGGTACCCCGAGGCCGAGACCCTGCGCCTGCACCCGGCGGACGTCCCGTTCTTCATCACGCTGTGCAAGACGCTGGGCAAGCCCGTCAACTTCGTGCCGGTCATCGACAAGGACGTGCGCCGCTGGTGGCGCAGCGACTCGCTGTGGCAGGCCCACGACGCCCGCTACGACGCCGACCAGGTCTGCATCATCCCCGGCACCGCAGCCGTCGCCGGCATCACGCGCGTCGACGAGCCCGTCGGTGAGCTGCTGGACCGCTTCGAGCAGGCCGCCATCGACGAGGTGCTGGCAGCCGGTGTCAAGCCCGTTCCGGTCGTGTCGCGTCGCCAGGCCCGTGCCGACGTCACCGGCCCGCTGGCCGTCGTCCTCGACTCGCCCGACGTGCTGTGGGCAGGCCGCACCGCCATCAACCCGGTGCACCGCATCGGCGCCCCCAGTGAGTGGCAGGTCAACGAAAACCGTTCGGCCACACACCCTTCCACCGGCTCCCGGCTGGAGCTCGACGGTGACGGTGTCGTCCTGAACGTGCCGCTGTCGGACATCTGGATCGCGATCCGCTTCACGCTGCCGGCCGCCACCGTCAACGGCGGCATGCCCGTCGTCACCACCGAGGATGCCTCGGCCGCCATGCGTGCCGTGCTCGCCATCGCCGCGGGTGCCGACGGCGTCGACGCCCTGCCGACCGTCACCGACAACGTCGCCACCGTCACCGCCGACTGGGACCCCGAAGAGGTCGCCGACCACACCGGCGTCACCGCCACCTTCGGCGCCCCGCTGGCGCCGGGCCTGACCCTGGTGCCCGACGCCCTCGTCGGCCGCTGCTGGCCGGCCGTGTTCTCGGTCATCGGCGCGGCCGTCACCGCCGACGGCATCCCGGTCGTCGAAGGTCTGCTGAGCCTGGTCCACCTGGACCACGCCGCGCACCTGCTGGCCCCGATGCCGGCTGAGAAGGCCGAATTGACCGTCACCGCAACGGCTTCCGCCGCGGTCGACACCGAGGTCGGCCGCGTGGTCCCGGTCTCCGTCAGCATCACCGACGCCGAGGGCACCGAGCTCGCGCGCCTCGAAGAGCGCTTCGCGATCCGTGGCCGCAGCGGTGCCGCCGAGCTGACCGACCCGGTCCGCGCCGGCGGTGCCATCACCGACAACGCCACCGAGACGCCGCGCCGCCGTCGCCGCGACGTCACCGTCACCGCGCCGGTCGACATGAGCGCCTTCGCCGTGGTGTCGGGTGACCACAACCCGATCCACACCGACCGCGCCGCCGCACTGCTGGCCGGCCTGAAATCGCCCATCGTGCACGGCATGTGGCTGTCCGCCGCCGCCCAGCACGTGGTCACCGCCACCGACGGCCGCGCCACCCCGCCGGCCCGCCTGGTCGGCTGGACCTCGCGCTTCCTGGGCATGGTGCTGCCGGGCGACGAGATCGAGTTCCGCGTCGACCGCGTCGGCATCGACCGCGGCGCCGAGATCATCGAGGTCACCGCGAAGGTCGGTGGCGAGCTGGTGATGGCCGCGTCGGCTCAGCTGGCTGCGCCCAAGACCGTCTACGCCTTCCCGGGCCAGGGCATCCAGCACAAGGGCATGGGCATGGAGGTCCGCGCCCGCTCCAAGGCCGCCCGCAAGATCTGGGACTCCGCGGACAAGTTCACCCGCGAGACCCTGGGCTTCTCGGTGCTGCACGTGGTCCGGGACAACCCGACCAGCATCATCGCCAGCGGCGTGCACTACCACCACCCGGACGGCGTGCTGTTCCTGACACAGTTCACCCAGGTGGCCATGGCCACCGTCGCGGCCGCCCAGGTGGCCGAGATGCGCGAGCAGGGCGCGTTCGTCGAGGGCGCCATCGCGTGCGGCCACTCCGTCGGTGAGTACACCGCGCTGGCATGCGTGTCTGGCGTGTACGAACTCGAGGCGCTGCTCGAGGTCGTGTTCCACCGCGGCAGCAAGATGCACGACATCGTCCCGCGTGACGCCAAGGGCCGGTCCGACTACCGCCTGGCCGCCATCCGGCCGTCGCAGATCGACCTCGACGACAACGACGTCACCGACTTCGTCGCGGGTATCGCCGAGGAGACCGGTGAGTTCCTGCAGATCGTGAACTTCAACCTGCGTGGTTCGCAGTACGCGATCGCCGGTACCGTCCGCGGCCTCGAGGCCCTGGAGGCCGAGATCGAGCGTCGTCGCGAAATCACCGGTGGCAAGCGCTCGTTCATCCTCGTCCCCGGTATCGACGTGCCGTTCCACTCCGAGGTGCTGCGGGTCGGCGTCGCCGACTTCCGCCGCGCGCTGGACCGCGTCATGCCGCACGGGCAGGACCCCGAGCTGCTGGTCGGCAAGTACATCCCGAACCTGGTGCCGCGGCCCTTCACCCTGGACAAGGACTTCATCCAGGAGATCCGCGACCTGGTGCCGGCCGAGCCGCTCGACGAGATCCTCGCCGACTACGACACGTGGCGTAACGAGAAGCCGTCAGAGCTGATGCGCAAGACCGTCATCGAGCTGCTGGCCTGGCAGTTCGCCAGCCCGGTCCGCTGGATCGAGACGCAGGACCTGCTGTTCATCGAGGAAGCCGCCGGCGGCCTCGGTGTCGAGCGGTTCGTCGAGGTCGGTGTGAAGACCATGCCGACGGTTGCCGGCCTGGCCACCAACACGCTGAAGCTCCCGGAGTACTCGCACAACACCACCGAGGTGCTCAACGTCGAGCGCGACGCCGCGGTGCTGTTCGCGACCGACACCGACCCGGAGCCCGAGGACGATGCCCCCGCCGCGCCCGCAGCTGAGGCAGCCCCGGCGGAAGCCGTTGCCGCAGCACCGGTTCCGGCCGCCGCCCCCGCGGCGCCCGCCGGTGGCCCGCGTCCGGACGACATCACCTACGACGCCGCCGACGCCACCATGGCGCTCATCGCGCTGTCGGCGAAGATGCGCATCGACCAGATCGAGCCGCTGGACTCCATCGAGTCGATCACCGACGGTGCCTCGTCGCGACGCAACCAGCTGCTCGTCGACCTGGGTTCGGAGCTGAACCTCGGCGCCATCGACGGTGCCGCGGAAGCCGACCTGGCCGGTCTGAAGGGACAGGTCACCAAGCTGGCCCGTACCTACAAGCCGTTCGGTCCCGTTCTCTCCGACGCGATCAACGACCAGCTGCGCACGGTGCTCGGCCCCTCGGGCAAGCGTCCGGCGTACATCGCCGAGCGCGTCAGCAAGGCCTGGGAGCTGGGCCCCGGCTGGGCCAAGCACGTCACCGCCGAGGTCGCGCTGGGCACCCGTGAGGGCAGCAGCGTCCGGGGCGGCGAGATGGGCGGCCTGCACTCCGGTGCACTGGCCGACGCCGGCGCCGTCGACAAGGTCATCGACGCGGCCGTCGCCGCCGTGGCTGCGCGCAAGGGCATCGCCGTGTCACTGCCGTCCGCCGGCGGTGCCGGTGGCGGTGTGGTCGACTCGGCCGCGCTCAACGAGTTCGCCGAGAAGGTCACCGGCCCCAACGGTGTGCTGGCCGGCGCCGCCCGGTTGATCCTGGGCGAGCTGGGTCTGCAGACGCCGGTGTCCGCGCCGGACGCCACCGACTCCGAGCTGATCGACCTCGTGACCGCCGAATTGGGTTCGGACTGGCCGCGTTTGGTGGCTCCGTCGTTCGACGCCCGCAAGGCCGTGCTGTTCGACGACCGCTGGGCCAGCGCCCGTGAGGACCTGGCACGCATCTGGCTGCTCGAAGAGGACGACGTCAACCGCGACTGGGCCAAGCTCTCCGAGAGCTTCGAAGGTGCCGGGCACGTGGTGGCCACGCAGGCCAGCTGGTGGCAGGGCAAGGCGCTCGCCGCCGGCCGCACCCTCCACGCCGCGCTGTACGGCCGCGCGGCCGCCGGTGCGGAGAACCCGGAGAAGGGCCGCTACGCCAACGAGGTCGCGGTCGTCACCGGTGCCTCCAAGGGCTCGATCGCGTCGTCCGTGGTGGGCCAGCTGCTCGCCGGTGGCGCCTCGGTCATCGCGACCACGTCCAAGCTGGACGACGACCGGTTGGCGTTCTACCGGACGCTGTACCGCGACAACGCCCGCTTCGGTGCCCAGTTGTGGGTCGTGCCCGCAAACATGGCCTCCTACAGCGACATTGACGCGCTGGTCGAGTGGGTCGGCAACGAGCAGGTCGAGAACCTCGGCCCCAAGGCCATCCACCTCAAGGACGCGCAGACCCCGACGCTGCTGTTCCCGTTCGCCGCACCGCGCGTCGCCGGGGACCTGTCGGAGGCCGGCTCCCGTGCCGAGATGGAGATGAAGGTCCTGCTGTGGGCCGTGCAGCGGCTCATCGGTGGGCTCTCGCACATCGGCTCCGAGCGTGACATCGCGTCGCGTCTGCACGTGGTGCTGCCGGGTTCGCCAAACCGCGGCATGTTCGGTGGCGACGGCGCCTACGGCGAGTCGAAGGCTGCGCTCGACGCGGTCGTCGCCCGCTGGAAGGCGGAAACCTCGTGGTCGCAGCGAGTTTCGCTGGCGCACGCGCTGATCGGCTGGACCAAGGGCACGGGCCTGATGGGCCACAACGACGCCATCGTTGGTGCCGTCGAGGAAGCCGGTGTGATCACGTACACCACCGACGAGATGGCCGCCATGCTGCTGAACCTGTGCAGCATCGACGCCAAGGTGTCGGCCGCCCGTGAGCCCATCCAGGTCGACCTGACCGGTGGCCTCGGCGACATCGAGCTCGACATGGCCGAGCTGGCCGCCAAGGCCCGCGAGGAGATGGTGGCCGAAGCCGCTGTCGACGAGGAAGACCTCGAAGGCACCATCTCGGCGCTGCCGTCGCCGCCGCGGGGCTACCAGGCCGCGCCGGCTCCGGAGTGGGCCGACCTCGACATCGACCCGGCCGACATGGTCGTGCTGGTGTCCGGTGCCGAACTCGGCCCGTACGGTTCGTCGCGCACCCGCTTCGAGATGGAGGTCTCCGGCGAGCTGTCGGCCGCGGGCGTCCTGGAACTGGCCTGGACCACCGGTCTGGTCAAGTGGGAAGACGACCCGAAGCCGGGCTGGTACGACACCAACACCGGTGAGCTGGTCGACGAGTCCGAGCTGGTCGAGCGCTACCACGACGTCGTGCTGGAGCGCGTCGGCATCCGCGAGTGGGTGGACGACGGCGCGATCGACCCCGATCACGCGTCGCCGCTGCTGGTTTCGGTGTTCCTCGACAAGGACTTCACGTTCGTCGTGTCCGCCGAGGCCGACGCCCGGGCGTTCCACCAGTTCGATCCGGAGCACACCGTCATCGCGCCGGTGCCGGACAGCAGCGACTGGCAGGTCACCCGCAAGGCCGGTACCGAGATCCGCGTGCCGCGCAAGGTCAAGCTGTCGCGGACCGTCGGCGCCCAGGTGCCGACCGGCTTCGACCCGCAGGTCTACGGCGTCACGCCGGACATGGCCAGCTCGATCGACCGCCTGGCGCTGTGGAACCTGGTCACCACCGTGGACGCGTTCCTGTCGGCCGGCTTCTCGCCGGAAGAGCTGATGCGCTGGGTGCACCCGAGCCTCGTGGCCTCCACGCAGGGCACCGGTATGGGCGGCATGACCTCGATGCAGACCATGTACCACGGCAACCTGCTGGGCCGGAACAAGCCGAACGACATCCTGCAGGAAGTCCTGCCGAACGTCTTCGCCGGTCACGTCGTGCAGTCGTACATCGGTAGCTACGGCGCGATGATCCACCCGGTCGGCGCGTGCGCCACCGCGGCGGTGTCCGTCGAAGAAGGTGTCGACAAGATCCGTTTGGGCAAGGCCGAATTCGTGGTCGCCGGCGGTTACGACGACCTGACGCTGGAAGCCATCATCGGCTTCGGTGACATGTCGGCCACCGCCGAGACCGCGATGATGCGGGCCCGCGGCATCAGCGACTCGAAGTTCTCGCGCGCCAACGACCGCCGTCGTCTCGGCTTCGTCGAAGGCCAGGGCGGTGGCACCGTCCTGCTGGCCCGTGGTGACCTCGCGGTGAAGATGGGTCTGCCCATCCAGGCCGTCGTCGCCTACGTGTCGTCGTTCGGTGACGGTGTGCACACCTCGATCCCGGCTCCGGGCCTGGGTGCGCTGGGTGCCGGCCGCGGTGGACGTCAGTCGCAGCTGGTGCGCGACCTGGCCAAGCTGGGCGTCACCCCGGACGACATCGCGGTGATCTCCAAGCACGACACCTCGACGCTGGCCAACGACCCCAACGAGACCGAGCTGCACGAGCGGCTCGCCGCCTCGATGGGCCGGTCCCCGGGCAACCCGCTGTTCATCGTCAGCCAGAAGAGCCTGACCGGACACAGCAAGGGTGGCGCCGCGGCGTTCCAGATGCTGGGTCTGTGCCAGATTCTGCGCGACGGCGTCATCCCGCCGAACCGCAGCCTGGACTGCGTCGACGACGAGCTGTCCAACGCACAGCACTTCGTGTGGGTCCGCGAGACGCTGAAGTTCGGCGACCGCCTGCCGATCAAGGCCGGTCTGGTGACCAGCCTCGGCTTCGGTCACGTGTCGGGCCTCATCGCTCTGGTGCACCCGCAGGCGCTGGTGGCGGCTCTCGATCCGGCCGAGCGCGAGGACTACCTCCGCCGTGCCGGTGAGCGGGTCCTGGCCGGTCAGCACCGGTTGGCGTCGGCGATCGCCGGCGGGCGCCCGCTGTACGAGAAGCCGGCCGACCGTCGCTTCAACCACGATGCGCCGGAGAAGCGTCAGGAAGCCGACATGCTGCTCGACGCCGATGCGCGCCTGGGCGAGGACGGGTGGTACGCCCGCTCGTGAGGCCTTCTGAGGTATCGGGATTGGGTCCGCTAGGTTGTTGCCCATGAGCATCCTGGGTGTGGGCATCGACCTGGTCTCGATTCCGGATTTCGCCGAGCAGGTCGACCAGCCGGGCACCGTCTTCGCGGAGACGTTCACCCCAGGGGAGCGCCGTGACGCCGCCGACAAGAGTTCGTCGGCGGCACGGCACCTGGCGGCCCGCTGGGCGGCCAAGGAGGCCGTGATCAAGGCGTGGTCGGGCTCGCGGTTCTCGAAGCGCCCGGTGCTGCCCGAGGGCATCCACCGCGACATCGAGGTCGTCACCGACATGTGGGGCCGGCCCAAGGTGCGGCTGTCCGGCGAGATCGCCGAGCACCTCAAGGGCGTGGCCATCCACGTGTCGCTGACCCACGAAGGCGACACCGCGGCTGCGGTCGCGGTCCTCGAGCAGGACTAGTTTTTCTTCTGCTTGCGTGAATACCCCAAAATCAGCTGATTTTGGGGTATTCACATTTCCAGAGCCGGAGGCGACAGCCGGTTTGCCGTTCAGTCTTTGCGGCCGGTGACAGCAAGGCTGACACCCAGGCCGACCATGGCCAGCCCGCCGGCGCCCCCGATGGCGGCGAAGCGGCGCGGGGACTGCGCGAACCAGTCGCGGGCCAGGCCGGCGGCCAGCGCCCAGATGCTGTCGGAGATCACCGCGATGGACAGGAACACGACGCCCAACACGAGCATCTGGGCCGTCACACGTCCGGCCGCAGGATCCACCACCTGCGGCAGCGCCGCGACAAAGAACACGATGGTCTTGGGATTGGTCATCCCGACGACGAAACCGTCGGCCAGGACCCGGCTCGGCCGCTTGGCGGACGCACCGCCGGTGAGCACCTCGCCGAGGCCATGTCGATGCCGGATGGCTTGGACGCCAAGGTAGATCAGGTAGGCCGCGCCGACGAACTTGATGACGCTGAACGCGAGCGACGAGGCCAGGATGAGGGCACCGGCACCCAGGGCCACCGCAAGGATCTGGACGTAGGCGCCCATCGCGTTACCCGCCACGGTCAACAACGCCTGGCGACGGCCGACGGTCAGCGCCCGGCCGACGGTGAACAGAACACTCGGCCCGGGGATCACGATGACCAGCAGCGAGATCAACCCGAACGCCAGCAGATGTCCCATCGACGGCATGTGGTGACGATACGCCGGGCAGACGGCCGGCGCACTACGCTCGACGGCATGGCTGATCTTGTCGAACGTGTGCGGGACGTCCTGCCGTCGGTGCGTGCCGACCTGGAGGACCTGGTCCGTATCCAGTCCGTCTGGGCCGACCCGGCCCGGCACGCCGAGGTGCACCGCAGCGCCGCGCTGACCGCAAAGCTGTTGTCCGAGGCAGGCTTCGGTGAGGTGCACATCGTCCACGAGGGCGGGGCGCCGGCCGTCATCGCACGTCATCCGGCGCCAGAAGGAGCCCCGACCGTGCTGCTCTACGCGCACCACGACGTGCAGCCCGAGGGCGACGCCGCGCAGTGGGACTCCGAGCCGTTCGAACCCACCGAGCGCGACGGCCGGCTCTATGGCCGGGGCAGTGCCGACGACAAGGCCGGTATCGCCGTGCACCTGGCTGCCATGCGGGCCCACGGCGGTAACCCGCCCGTCGGCGTGACGGTTTTCGTTGAGGGCGAAGAGGAATCGGGCTCGCCTTCTCTGGGTGCCCTGCTGGCCGCGCATCGCGACCTGCTGGCCGCCGACGTCATCGTCATCGCCGACTCGGACAACTGGAGCACCGAGATGCCGGCGTTGACGGTGTCACTGCGCGGGCTGGTCGACTGCGTGGTCGAGGTGGCGACGCTGGATCATGGGCTGCACTCGGGCATCTGGGGCGGCGTGGTGCCCGATGCGCTGAGTGCCCTGGTGCGGTTGTTGGCCACCTTGCATGACGACGACGGCAACGTCGCGGTCGAAGGGTTGTACGAGGGCACCGCCGCCGACGTCGACCGGGGCCCGGACTGGGTCGCCACCGAGACCGGCATGCTCGACGGCGTGCAGCAGATCGGTTCCGGCTCTGTGGTGCAACGACTTTGGGCCAAGCCGGCCATCACCGTCATCGGCATCGACACCACGTCGATCGCCAAAGCGTCGAACACACTGATACCGCGGGCGCGGGCCAAGGTCAGCATGCGCGTCGCTCCAGGTGGGGACGCGCTGGCGCATCTGGCCGCGCTGACCCGGCACCTGGAGAGCCACGCGCCCTGGGGCGCCAAGGTCACCGTGACGCCGGGTGACGTCGGCCAGCCGTATGCCATCGACGCCAGCGGCCCGGTGTACGACGCGGCGCGGTCGGCCTTCACACAGGCGTGGGGTGTTGCCCCGGTGGACATGGGGATGGGCGGGTCGATCCCGTTCATCGCCGAGTTCGCCGAGACCTTCCCCGACGCAACGATTCTGGTGACGGGCGTCGAGGACCCCGGCACGCAGGCGCACAGCATCAACGAGAGCCTGCACCTGGGCGTGCTCGAGAAAGCGGCGATCTCCGAGGCGCTGTTGTTGGCCGCCCTCGGGCGTTAGTGCATCGAGCGTGGGGGTTTACGTGAAAAATCCGTCAGATCTCCGCGTAAACCCCCCACGCTCGGCATCGGCGCTAGAACGACTCGGGGTCTTTTTGTACCGACTCGGGCACCGGGTGGTGGTAGAGCCGAGAGGCGTTCTCCCAGGTGATCTTTCGAATGACGTCTGCGGGCAGGTCGCCGATCTCTTCGTGGATGGTCGCCTGTGTGTGCGGCCAGGTCGAGTCGCAATGCGGGTAGTCGGCTTCGAGCATGATGTTGTCGACGCCGATGCGGTCGCGCTGCACGAACGACGACTGGTCTTCCACCGCGCAGAACCAGAAGTTGCGGGTGAAAACCTCGGCCGGGGTGAGCTTTTCGCCGAGCCGTTGCCAGGTGCCGTACATCGAGTGGTAGCTGAGCATGTGGTCGAGCCGGTCCAGCAGCCCGGCGACCCAGCCGATACCGCCCTCGGACAGGCAAATCTTGAGATCCGGGAACCGGCTGGGCAGACCGGAATACAGCCAGTCGACGGCCGCCGAGATGGCGTAGGCGAAGAACAGCACGCCCTGGACGTCCGGCGGCGCGTCCGGCGTGGTGGAGGGGGAGGAGCCCGACGATCCGATGTGCAGGTTCACGACCGTGCCGGTCTCGGCGCAGGCCGCCATCATGGGGTCCCAGTAGCCCGAGTGGATCGTCGGCAGACCCAGCATCGCCGGGTTCTCGCTGAAAGTCATGGCGTGGAAACCACGTTCGGCGTTCTCGTAGATCATCTTGGCGCCGACTTCGGGGTCCAGCAGCCAGGGGAGCTGGCAGGGAATGATCCGGTCCGGGTACGAGCCGGCCCACACGTCGAAGTGCCAGTCGTTCCAGGCCCGCACCGAGGCCATCGCCAGGTCGCGGTCGGTGGTGACCTGCTGCAGGCGCTGGCCGGCGAATCCCGGCAGGAACGACGGGAAGTTCAGCGACGCGTACACCCCGTTGAGGTCCATGTCCCGCACGCGTTCGTGGATATCCCATGCGCCCCGGCGCATCTCGTCGAACCGGACCGGCTCGAAGCCGTACTCGGACACCGGACGGCCGACCACGGCGTTGAACCCGACGTTGGGTAGTTCCTGGCCGTCGTACACCCAGGTCTGGCCGCCGCCCGCGGTGTCAACGACCCGCGGAGCCCGGTCGGCGAACTTGCTCGGCAGTCGCCCGGTGAAGGTGTCGGGCGGCTCGACGATGTGGTCGTCGACCGAGATCACCGTGTAGCGGCGCGGAGCACGCGGCGGGTCGGGCAGCAGCGTGACGGTACGGTCCGCGCCCGTCTTGGCGACGGTGAAATCGAGGTTGGCGGCCAGATCGTCGATGGATTTCATGTGGTACCAACGCCTTTACTGGAGAACGGACGGATCGGATTTGATGGTCAGGCGGGCAGCGCCGGCCCAGTACACGTCAGCGGCGCGCTCGATCAGGGAGGACTTCATGCCGACCATGTCGGACCACTTCATCTCGCTCGGCTTCAGGCCTGTCAGCAGGACGTCGTAGGCCAGCTTGCAGACCCGCTCGATCGAGGCGGCCCGGTACACCGCCTCGGCGAGGTTGCGGCCCGTGGCGATGACGCCGTGGTTGGCCAGGATGGTCGTGTTCGCCGAGCCGATCCGGGCCGCCAATTCGGCTGCGCGGGAAGGACTGTCGACCTCGCCGTCGTATTCGTCGACGAGGCAGAGGTCGTCCAGGAACAGCGATCCGGTCTGATGGACCAGCTCCGGCAGCCGGCCCAATGCCGCCAGCACGCACACGTAGTACGGGTGGTTGTGGATCACGACGCGCGCGTCGGGGCGGGCGCGGTGCAGCTCGGTGTGGATGTGGATGGCCGGAGTGACGTCCCAGCGGCCCCGCTGTACGCGGGCGTCCTCGTCGACGACGCAGATGTCGGAGGCGGTGACCTCCTGCCACCACAGGCCCCAAGGGTTGACGTACATATCGGTCCGGCCGTCGGGCTGCCAGGTGATGTGCCCCGCCAGATTCTCGGCGAAGCCGATGGTCGCGAGGTGCCGGAACGCGATGGCCATGGCCTGTTCGTCGGTGAGGTCGACGCCGATCGGTGGTGTCACCGCCGGCGCCCAGACTTCAAGTCCGCCGCGGCGGGGCTTTTCAGCTGCGGTCATGACCGTCTCCCATCCGGGCGCGGATATCTTCGCGGAGTTGGCCTTTGGCGACCTTGCCGCCCGAGGATCGGGGGAGTTCGTCGACCACGATCAGCCGCTCGGGCAGCAGTTCCTTCGAAACGTCCTGCGCGAGCAGGTGCGTGCACAGCTCGGCGAGCTCCAGCGCCGCCGCGCCGATCAGTTCGACGTAGACACAGACCTTTTCGCCGAACACCGGATCAGGCATGGCGACCGCGGCGGCCAGACCGACCGCGGGGTGCGTCATCACGACGTCCTCGACCTGGGCCGCGCTGATGTTCTTGCCGCCGCGCACGATGAAGTCGGACGTGCGGCCCGTCACTCGCAGGTAGCCGTCGGCGTCGATTTCGCAGATGTCTCCCATCCGCATCCAGCCGTCAGCGGTGAAGAGTTTGTCGTGGTCGGTGCCGCCCAGGTAGCCGAGACTGGTGGCCGGGCCGCGGCAGGCGGGCTGGCCCCGGCCGGTGTCGGTGACGTCGGTGTCCCCGTCGAAGAGGCGGACGGCCATATCGGCGACGATCCGGCCCCCGGTGCGCAGCCGGTGCTCGAGCGAGTCGTGCACCGTGGTGCCGCTGAGCAGGCCGGTCTCGTTGGAGCCGTAGAACTGCAGAATCGTTGCGCCGGTCAGCTTTTCGAACTCGTGCGCGGGACGGTAGGGCAGGGCCTCGCCGCCGGTGAACACCACCCGCAGCGAGCTCAGGTCGTACTCGCGGGCCACCGGGTCGGCCATGATCATGGTCAATTGTGTGCTGACACAACACAACACGGTGACCTTGTGCTGTTCGATGGCCGCGCACGCCGCGGCGACGGTGAACCGGTCCAGCAGGACGTTGGTGGTGCCCAACAGAATCGGGGTGATGTGGGTGGTCCACAGCCCGAAGCCGAACGGGGTCGGGATGACGGGGAGGAACACGTCGTCGGACGTCAGCAGGCCGTTGGCGACCGCTCGCTGATGGAAGTAATACCAACGGTTCTGGGTGTGCACGACGCATTTCGGTAGCCCGGTGGTGCCCGACGTCGAGTTGATGAGGAAGACGTCGTCGGCGCCCAGTTGGGCCTCGGGGCTCAGGTTCGTGGAGTCCGTACCGACGGACAGTTCATCGAGGGTCAGCAGCGGACATCCGATGGCGCCGGCCACGGTGTTCGCCTGCGCCTGCCGCGGGGGATCGGTGACCAGCAGTCGGGGTTCGGCGCTCTGCAGAATGGCCGTCACCTCACGGATTCCGGCGCGTGCACCGACACCGACGACCACCGCGCCACAGCGCTCGATGGCGACGAACAGCACGTGGATCGCCGTGGTGTCGCCATGCCACACCGCGACCCGGTCCCCGGGGCGCACGCTCGCGCCGGCCAACTGAACGGCCAAAGTGGTTGCCGCGGTATCAAATTCACGCCAGCTCAGCGACCGGTCCGGGTGATCAACATATGCGACGCGATCCGGGGTGCGAGCGGCGTTGGCGCGTACGGCATCCGAGATCGTGGAGTCGGTCCACCAGCCATTGGCGTGGAAGCGCGCGACGTCCTCGGCGGTGAATGCCGGGGAACTCGTGACCGCCATGTCCATCGTGGTCGCCTCCGCAGGCCGCATCTTCAAATCATATGAAAATAAGCGCCTGGGTTGTCAAGGATTCACGAAGATCGCGTGCGGGTGCGCACCATCGCCGGGTCGACCACACCGGCCGAACCCGGGTAGTGCTGGGCATCGAGCAGATGCGTCGCGGCCAATTCCCGCGCGCGTTCGGCATCGCCGGCTTCGATGGCATCGATCAGCGTGCGGTGATCCTCCAGCGCGGCCCGGCGCTCGTCGAGCGGAATGCCGGCATGGTCGGTGAACTGCCGCGACCAGTTCAGCTCGTGCGACGACCACAGCTTCTCCAGGGCACCGGCGAGGATGATCATGGTCTCGTTGCCGCAGTGCTGCACCAGCGCCTCGTGGAAGCGCCGGCTCGCGGAGGTCACTGCCACCAGATCCTCGACAGACTCGACCGACTCGGCGTGGATCTGCCGAAGGACCGGCACCACCGCGGTCTTGCGGTCGCTCAGCTGTGCGCACAACGCCGCACAGGCCGGCTCCACCTGCTGCAGCGCGGAGCCGACGTCGCCGAGGCTCACCTGGTTCGCGCCGAGAACCAAACCCATGGTGTAGGCCACGTTGCTCGCGCTCGGCCGGTGCACGACCGAGCCGCCGAGCTTGCCGCGGCGCACGCTGAGCAGCCCTTCGGCGTCCAGGATTCGGATGGCCTCGCGCAGTGAGGGCTTGCTGATCGGAAACTCGGTCAGTAGTTCATCCTCAGTCGGCAGCACGCTGCCGTCGGGGAGGTCACCGCTGAGGATGCGCCGGCGCAACTCGTCGGCCACCTGCTCGGCGAGGCGGCGGAAACGGACGTCGGGCGCGGCCACGGGTCGAGTGTGCCAGAGCGGGGCGCCAGGGTGGTCGAAGCCGGCGCCCGGTCTATCCGGTGTGGCCGGGGTACGAAACGTCGTACCCCGGCGCCGGCGTTCTACTCGTCGTCTTCGTCGTCTTCGTCGTCATCCTCGTCGAATTCCAGATCGAGCGGGTCTTCACTGTGAGGGTCGACGGAGTACTGCTGCCAGTAGGACGGGCTGAAGTAGATGGTGTCCGAATGGTCGGCGTCGTCGCCGATCTGGACCCAGAGAATCTGGTCCTTTTCGCCATAGCTCAGCGCGTGCGGGTAGCGAATGCTGCTGTCGACGGTGCGGATGTGAATGTTGTGCGTCACGCCAAAAGTCTTGCACCTGAACGTATCTGCGGCTGTTTGCAGAACACTGGTGAAGCCAACGATTGGCCGAATGGCCACACAGCTGTCACACGTGGTTGGGCGGGCCGCCATGCGGTGTCCGGCTCGGCTCGTCTAGCCGGGCACCGCGTGGCGCGGCTGTCAGACCGACAGGTCCCGCCGCAACTTGGCCACGTGGCCCGTGGCCTTGACGTTGTACTGCGCGACCTCGATGTTGCCCTTCTCGTCCACGAGGAACGTCGAGCGGATGACGCCCTGCACGGTCTTGCCGTACATCGTCTTCTCACCGAAGGCGCCGTAGGCGGTGAGCACCTTGCGGTCGGGGTCCGATAGCAGCGGGAACGTCAGGCCCTCGTTGTCGCGGAACTTGGCGAGCTTCTCGGGCTTGTCGGGCGAGATGCCGATGACGTCGAGCCCGGCCTCGTTGAGTTCGGCCAGGCTGTCGCGGAAATCGCAGGCCTGCTTGGTGCAGCCCGGCGTCGAGGCCGCGGGGTAGAAGTACACGATGACCTTGCGGCCCTTGTAGTCCGACAGCTTCACGGTGTTGCCGTCGGCGTCGGGCAGGCTGAATGCGGGGGCTTTGTCGCCCACTTCGAGTCGCGGGGTCGGTGCCACCGGGAGGTCCCTTCTGTCGGCCAGGCGTTGCTGTTGCGGCAAGCTGCTCTAGGGTAGAGCGCCAAGGAGCAACGCGAGCTGGAGGGCTGAAGTGGCTGACCGGAATCCTGACGAGATCAAGCAGGAAATCGATCGTGCACGCGATCAGTTGGCGTTGACGGTGGACGCCCTCGCGGAGCGGGCGAACCCCCAGCGACTGGCCGACGACGCAAAGGCCAAGGCCATCGCGATCGCGTCCAAGCCCGCGGTCATCGCAACGTTCGCCGGACTCGGCGTTGTGGTGCTGGTGGTGGTTATCCGCAAGATTCGCGGATAACGCGACTTTTCTAGTTCCCGCGCCGCGGCGTCAGCCAGCCTGGCAGCCAGCTGCGCGGGGGATTCGCGACCCGGCCCAGCCGGGTGCAGTTATGGACGATGACCGGGGTGCCGTCGGCTGCTGCCGCCACGTCGGCGCTCGGCGCCGCGTAGGTCGCACCGGCGATGGGTGTCATCAGCTAACTCCCTTCAGTCATCGTCACTTACATTTCTACACCATCATAGGTGGTTTCAGCTAACTTTGTTTTTCGGCGGCTCGCCACAAAATTGCAGGTCTATGTGATTTCTGACGAATTTTGGCATGAGGCCGCTATTGACGATCGTGTGTGGATACAGGATCTTGACAGGTGTGTATTGGCTACTGTTCGACCGGGATTCGCTGTAGTGGTGCGGGTTTCGGCCGGCTCTGGTGGTGCGCAGGTGGGCGGCGAGTCCATCGCGTGTGATGTTGGACACCTCCAGGGCTGCCTGGAGGGTCCATCGGGCCGTCCGACCCGGTGGGGATACCCGCGATCGGGGCCCGGAAACCCCGCTGACCATACGATTTCACCCTGCGGCCATCGGGCTGTTAAGGTCTCTCTCGCGCGCCGTTAGCTCAGTTGGTAGAGCAGCTGACTCTTAATCAGCGGGTCCGGGGTTCGAAACCCTGACGGCGCACAGATGCGAAAGCCCCCTCCTTCGTGAGGGGGCTTTCGTCGTTTGCGGGCCGGCTCTACGCCATCGCCGCAGCGTCAACGTCGGCTTGGCGACGCCAATGGTGGCGGTGTCGACGAAAACTCAAGCGGCACAACATCATTACCTGCCAATTAATCGACTTGCCTCGTTTTGGCCGCCAAGCTTTGAGCTGACCACCCCGACACGAAAGAGGTCAGCATGAACGACATCGTCACCGCCTACCTGAAGACGTGGAACGCCACCGATCCGATCGAACGGAAGGCGCTGCTCGACGACCACTGGGCATCCGAGGCGTCGTACACCGATCCGATGGCGGACGTCACGGGTCACGACGCCATCTCCGAGGTGATCGGCGCGGTCCACACCCAATTCCCCGGTTTCGTCTTCTCGCTCGTCAGCGGCCCGGACAGCCACCACAATCAGGCCCGCTTCCAGTGGGGCCTGGGGCCGGCGGGGGAGCAGCCGCCGATCATCGGGTTCGACGTGCTGGCGACGGACGCCGACGGCCGCATCCGGTCGGTGCACGGCTTCCTGGATCAGGTGCCCGGCTAGGAGTCGGTGCGAAGGGCGTCCGTGCGAAGGAACGCGGCCAGCCGAGCGGTCGCCAGCGCTTGTTCGGCGTCGTACTGCTCGAACGTCGCGACGACATTGAACGCGAGGCGCTCGGCCAGCCGGAGCGAGGCGCGGTTGGCGGTCTGGGTGACGATCACCACGGGTTGATCGTCCAGCTCGCCGGCCGCGTACTCCAGCAGTAGCCGCGTAGCTTCGCTCGCATAGCCCCGACCCCACGCGTGCGGCCGGAAGACGTAGCTCAGCTCGAGTTCGTCGCCATCGGGGTCCAGATGGCCGGGAACGTCGTTGCGACGGCGGCTCAATGTCACCGTGCCCAGCATGTCGTCGGAATCCCTGGCGGTTGCGATGTAGCAGCCAGGGGCGGCCAATAGCGTTGCCGCCCCGACCCCTTCGAGCACGGCGCGCACTTCGCCGACAGGTCGCGGTCCGCCCAGATACCGGCGCACCCGCTCGTCGGTCTGCGTTTCGATCAGGCCCTCGGCGTCGTCGTCGCGCGCTTTGCGCAGGCGAACCCGGGGCCCTTCGAGGCAGGACGCATGCAACTCGATCGCATCACCCACGCCCACCACTGTGCCGGCCGAGCGCGCAACCCCCGGAAAACAAACATCGCCTCACCCGCTACGTGCAGGTGAGGCGATGTTCTACCTCGGGGTGGCTGACGGGACTCGAACCCGCGACACCCAGGATCACAACCTGGTGCTCTACCAGCTGAACTACAGCCACCATCGCCGCTTCTCAGAAGCAGCGTCGTAGATACTAACCGCTTAGGCCCGCTAAGCCGAATCGGTCTCCACGGCGTCGTTCGTCGGCGGGCCCAGCTCGCCGGCGACAGCCGCGATTTCGCTGGTAGACGGGCCGGGAGCGGGTACGAACGCGGTGCCGCGGTAGTACTTCAACTCGCGGATGGATTCGTGGATGTCGGCCAGGGCGCGGTGCGCGAGCCCCTTGTCCGGCTGCCCGAAATAGATGCGCGGGTACCAGCGGCGGCACAGCTCCTTGATCGAGCTGACGTCGATCATCCGGTAGTGCAGGAAGTCGTCGAGGCGGGGCATGTCGCGGGCGATGAAGCCGCGGTCCGTGGCGATCGAATTACCGGCCAGGGGAGCGGTTTTCGCCTGCCCGATGTGGCCGCGGATGTAGTCCAGCACCATCTGCTCGGCCTCTTCGAGGGTGACCGTGGAGGTCCGCACCTCGTTGATCAGGCCCGAGCGGGTGTGCATCTTCATCACCACATCGGCCATGCCGTCGAGTGCGGCGTCGTCGGTGTGGATCACCACGTCGACGCCCTCGCCGAGCACGTTCAGGTCGCTGTCGGTGACCAATGCCGCGATCTCGATGAGTCGGTCGGACTTGAGATCCAGCCCCGTCATCTCGCAGTCGATCCATACCAGTTCGTCACGCACGGTGTTCCAGACTATTCCCAGGCGCTCAACGGGGTGTCCATACCCGGCCACCAGTGACCTGACGAAGTAGGGTCAGGCGCATGACGACTGACTCGAGTGCATCCCCCGCGCAGCAGATCGCCGCTGGTTACGCCGTCACCGGCCAAGCGCTGAACCTGGGCGCGGTCGTCGTCGACGGGAGCGTCGACGCCGGTGCTCAGGTCAAGATTCCGCTGGCCACCATCAACCGGCACGGCCTCATCGCCGGCGCGACCGGTACCGGCAAGACCAAGACGCTGCAGGTCATCGCCGAGCAGTTGTCGACGGCCGGGGTCCCGGTCGTGATGGCGGACGTGAAGGGCGACCTGTCGGGGCTCGCGCAGCCGGGGGCTGCCAATGACAAGACTGCCCAGCGTGCGAAAGACACCGGCGACGACTGGACGCCCACGGCCTTCCCGGTCGAGTTCCTGTCGCTGGGGACGACGGGCACCGGCGTCCCGGTGCGTGCCACCGTCACCAGCTTCGGGCCCATCCTGCTGTCGAAGGTGTTGGGACTCAACCAGACTCAGGAGTCGACACTCGGGCTGATCTTCCACTGGGCCGACCAGAAGGGTCTCCTTCTCGATGACCTGAAGGATCTGCGCGGCGTCATCCAGTTCCTGACCAGTGATGAGGGCAAAGAGGAGCTCAAGGCGCTCGGCGCGGTTTCGCCGGCCACCGCGGGCGTGATCCTGCGTGCGCTGATCAACCTGGAGGCCGAGGGCGGCGACACGTTCTTCGGTTTGCCCGAGCTCAAGCCCGAGGACCTGATGCGTGTGGACCCACAGGGCCGCGGCATCATCACGCTGCTGGAACTGGGCAGCCAGGCCGCGCGTCCGGTGTTGTTCTCGACGTTCCTGATGTGGGTGCTGGCCGACCTGTTCTCGACGCTGCCGGAGATCGGTGACGCGGACAAGCCGAAGCTGGTCTTCTTCTTCGACGAGGCGCATCTGCTGTTCGCCGACGCGTCCAAGGCGTTCCTGGACCAGGTCGAGCAGACCGTCAAGCTGATCCGCTCCAAGGGCGTCGGCGTCTTCTTCTGCACCCAGCTGCCCACCGACATTCCCAACGACGTCCTCAGCCAGCTGGGCGCGCGCGTCCAGCATGCGATCCGCGCCTTCACTCCGGACGACCAGAAGGCCCTGACGAAGACGGTCCGGACCTACCCGAAGACAACCGTCTACGACCTGGAGTCGGCGCTGACGTCGCTCGGGATCGGTGAGGCCTGCGTCACGGTGCTGTCCGAGGTCGGTGCGCCGACCCCGGTGGCGTGGACCCGGCTGCGCGCGCCGCGGTCGCTGATGGGCACCATCGGCCCCGACGCCATTGCTGCCGCCGCCAAGGCCAGCCCGCTGCAAGCGACCTACGGGGCGACGGTCGACCGCGACTCCGCCCACGAGCGGCTGTCCGCGCAGCCGGCGCCGGCAGATGCGCCGCCGGCGGCCCCGGACGCGGCGCCCGCTCCCGCCCCGGCCGAAGAGCCCGACCTCACGGCATCCGGCCGCGTCGAGGTGGAGGCCGAAGGACCCGGCATGGTGTCGGAGGTCCTGCAGAGCTCGGCGTTCAAGAGCTTCCTGCGCTCGGCGGCGACCGTGGCAGGCCGCGAGATCACCCGCAGCCTGTTCGGTACGACGCGCCGCAGGTAAATCGGGGCGCGGCGAGAAGGACCAAACGGTCGTTGGCGGGCCGCCGAAAGCAGCCATTTGGTCCTTCTCGGCGGCCCTGAGCCCCTACGACCCGCCGAGCTTCTTGTAGACGGCGCCGACGATCGGCGCGACGATCGCGCGCGGGGCGTAGCCGCTCGCGGCCGACATGGCCTTCGAGGTCAGACCGGGCACGACGCGCATCTTGTTCTTGTCCAGACCGTCCAGCGAAATCCGGGCGGTGTACTCGGTGTCGATCCACAGGAAGTCGGGGATCAGACGCTCGACGAGTGACTGCTCGGACGGGTCGGGCAGCTCGGTGCGCACGGGTCCGGGCGCCAGCAGCGTGACGTTGATGCCGTGCGGCTTGAGCTCGCCGCGCAGCGACTCGCTGAAGGTGTTGGCGAAGGCCTTGGACGCGGCGTAGGTCGCGTTGTTCGGGATGGGCGAGTTGCCCGCGGCCGAACCGGAGATCAGGATGCCGCCGCCCTTGCGCGCGATCATGCCGGGCAGCACGGCGAGCACCAGGTCGTGCACGCCCTGCACGTTGAGCTGCACCTGGGCCTTCTCACCCTCGGCAGGCAGGTCGGCGACGGCGCCGAACGTCGCGGTGCCGGCATTGGCGCACAGGATCGAGATGTTGCGCTCGGCCAGTTCCGCGCAGAGCTTGTCGCGGTCGGCCGGGTCGGTCAGGTCGCAAGCCCGGACCTCGACGGTGACGCCGTACTTGTCGGTGATGCGCTGGGCGACCTCGGCCAGCACGTCGCCGCGGCGGGCCGTGATGATCAGGTGGTGGCCGCGGGCGGCGAGTTCGGCGGCCAGCGCTTCACCGATGTTCTGAGAGGCGCCGGTGACGACGGCGCGGGCGTCGGGACTGGGAGCGGGTACAGGCATGGGTGCAATCGTAGGGACCAATAGAGTGGGCGCATGAGTAGCCCCGGGGCGGGTATCCCGCCCGTCGGCCGGGGTCGCGTTGCCGCCTGGGCACTGTGGGACTCCGGTGCCACGGGCGTGAACGCGATCGTGACGACCTTCGGTTTCAACATCTATCTCATTTCCGAGGTCGGCAAAGGGCTGCCCGGGTCGACGACGCCGGAGAGCTGGCTGGGGCGCGCGGTGCTGGTGGCGGGCATCGCGGTGGCGTTGCTGGCGCCGGTGACGGGCGTGATGGTCGACGCCGCGTACCGGCGGCGGCGCGCGCTCGCGGCGCTGACGGGCGCCGTGGTGGTGCTGACGGCGTCGATGACGTTCATCAAGCCCGACTACCACTACCTGTGGATCGGCCTGGCGTTGTTGGCCGCCACGGCGGCGTGCATGGACTTGGCGACCGTCCCGTACAACGCGATGCTGCGCCAGTTGTCGACGCCGCTGACGTCGGGCCGCGTCTCTGGATTCGGCTTGGCGGCAGGGTTTTTCGGCAGTGTCGTGCTGCTGCTCCTGGTCTTCGTGGGGCTCAAGTCCGGCAGCGGCGACACCCTCGGGCTCCTGAATGTGCCGAACTCGGACGGCAAACCGGACCGGTACGCGGTCCTGGCGGCCGCGGCGTGGTTCGTCATCTTCGCGCTGCCGTTGCTGCTGACGGTGAAGTCGCCGCCGCACGACGGCACCCCGGCCGTCGGATTCTTCGGCGCCTACCGCAGGTTGTGGACGGAGGTCGTCGGGGAGTGGCGACGTGACCGCAACGTCGTCTACTACCTGCTCTCGAGTGCCATCTTCCGTGACGGCCTGACGGGTATCTCGATCTTCGGCCCGGTGGTGGGCGTCAGCGTCTACGGGCTGGCGCCGACGAGCGTGCCGTTGTTCGGGGCCGGTGCGTTCACCATCGCGGCACTGGGCGCGGCGCTCGGTGGCATGCTCGACGACCGGATCGGTTCCAAGCGCGTCATCGTGGGCTCGTTGACCGCGATGGTCGCGGTGGGCATCACGCTGATGTTCCTGTCCGGGCCGCTGGCCTTCTGGATCTGCGGCCTGACGCTGTGCCTGTTCGTGGGCCCAACCCAGTCGGCGTCGCGGAACCTGATGCTCCGCATCGCGGCGGACGGCAAGGAGGGTGTGGCCTTCGGGCTCTACACGACCACGGGCCGGGCGGCGCACGTGCTGTCGCCGTGGTTGTTCTCGATGTTCATCGACATCTTCGCGACGACGCGCGCGGGACTGGGCGGCCTGTGCACGGTCCTGGGGATCGGGCTCGTCGGAATGCTGTTGGTGAAGGTGCCGGCGCGGCGTTAGGCCCCGTGGCCGCGGCCGCGTTTGCCGGCCTGCCGGCACACCGTGAGGCCGGCGCCTTCCCGCTGCTGAATCTGGGTGCCGTCGACCGAGATGGTGCAGGCGATGCCGCGTCCGGCGTTGACGATGCTGACGCTCGCCGAGCGTGCCGCCGGGCGGTTCAGCTGCACCTCCTTGGTCCACGGCAGCGGCACGTTGAACTCGGTCTGCAGTACCCCACCGGTGTCGACGTACGTGATGCTCACGGCACGACCCTTGCCGATCACGGCGTACAGCACGGCTTCGGTGTCACCGCTTTCGGCGTCCGGCGGCGCGGCCGCGGCAGGGGGACTGACGGCTTCGCTGGGCTCACTGCTCTCGGGCGTCGTGGTGGTGGTCACAGTCGTCGACGATGACATCGGATCCTGCGTCGGGACCGGCAGTGGCGGCGGGGCGACGAGGGTCTGTTGTTCGGAACTGTTGACGATCACCAGCGCGATCACCGAGCAGAGGGCGAGGATCAGCACCGCGCCGGCCAGCGGGAACAGCCACTTGTGGCGGCGGACCTTCGGCGGTGCGGTGACACCGTACGGATCGGTGAAGGCGTCGGTCTGGTAGCCGGCCGTCGGCATGGCCGGGAGTTTCTTGGTGGCGTCCAGCCCGTCGTCGCGCGATCCGGTCATGCCCACCTCATGTTTGCAGGGTACCTGCGGCGGGTGAGGGGACGCGGTGACGTTGCGGCGGGTGGGTTCAGCGGTGCGGGGCCAGTGCCGCGACGGTCATGGCGCGCAGCACGGCGCGCGAGGATTCCTCCTGCTTGCGGGCGCCGCCCGCGGTGACACTGTGCGGCGTCGAGTTCAGGAGCCCGAATGCGGCGTGCGCCATGGTGCGGGCGTCGGCTTCGCTGCGCGACGGGTCGAGCCGGCGCAGGACGTCCACCCAGATTTCGACGTACTGGCGCTGTGAGCGGCGCACCTGCCGTTTGGCGGCGTCGGGGAGGTTGTTGAGGTCGCGGTCCTGGATCCGGATCAGGTCGGATTCGCCGAGCGCGAAGTCGAGGTGGAACTCGATGAGGCCGTTGAGGGCGTCGGCGGGGTCGTCGCATTCGGCGACCACGGCACGTCCGCCGGCGTGCAGCCGGGCGCTGACGCTGACCAGTAGCTCGACCAGTAGCGCTTCCTTGTTGGGGAAGTGCCGGTAGATCGCGGGCCCGCTGATGCCGGCCGCGGCGCCGATGTCCTCGAGGCGGACGGCCAGGAAACCGCGTTCGGCGAAGAGTCGTTCGGCGGCGGCGACGAGTTGGCCGCGCCGGTCGGATTTGGCTCGGCTGCGCGGTGTTTCGGCGTCTGACGCTGATGCCGTCATCGACACCTCCAACCCGGTCTGGACATCTCAGTTAATGAAGACTAACATCGCGTTCGGTTATTCGCCATTAACTCAAGTGAAATGGAGCGACGATGTCGCCGAGCGTTTCCCAACGGGTATCGCATCGCGAGCAGCACCTGGCGCTGGTGGCCGAGCTCAAGGACAAGCTGGCCACCGCTGCCCTCGGGGGATCGGAGCGCTCCCGCGAGCGTCACGTCGGTCGCGGCAAGCTGCTGCCGCGCGACCGGGTCAACGGACTCCTCGACCCGGGCAGTCCGTTCCTGGAGATCGCACCGCTGGCCGCGGGCGGCATGTACGACGACGAATGCCCGGGCGCGGGCATGATCGCCGGCATCGGACGGGTGTCGGGCCGCGAATGCATGATCGTCGCCAACGACGCGACCGTGAAAGGTGGCACGTACTACCCGATCACGGTCAAGAAGCACCTGCGGGCGCAGGAGATCGCCAGCCAGAACCAGCTGCCGTGCATCTACCTGGTCGACTCCGGCGGCGCGTTCCTGCCGCGCCAGGACGAGGTGTTCCCCGACCGCGAACACTTCGGCCGCATCTTCTTCAACCAGGCCAACATGTCGGCGCGCGGTATCCCGCAGATCGCCGCGGTGCTCGGCTCCTGCACCGCCGGCGGCGCGTACGTCCCCGCGATGAGCGACGAGGCCGTCATCGTCCGCAACCAGGGCACCATCTTCCTGGGCGGCCCGCCGCTGGTGAAGGCCGCTACCGGAGAGGTGGTTTCGGCCGAGGATCTCGGTGGCGGCGACCTGCACTCCAAGATCTCCGGCGTCACCGACCACCTGGCACACGACGACCGCGACGCGCTGCGGATCGTGCGCCGCATCGCGTCGACGTTCGGGCCGCGCGAGCAGGCGCCATGGGACGTCGCTCCGACGGTGGACGCGGTGTGCGACCAGACCGAGCTCTACGACGTCGTACCGATCGACTCCAAGGTGCCGTACGACGTGCACGAGGTGATCACCCGCATCGTCGATGGTGGCGAATTCACCGAATTCAAGGCCGAATACGGCACCACGCTGGTGACCGGCTTCGCGCGCATCCACGGCCATCCGGTGGGCATCATCGCCAACAACGGCGTGCTGTTCGGTGAATCCGCCCAGAAGGGAGCGCATTTCATCGAACTGTGCGACAAGCGGTCGGTGCCGCTGCTGTTCCTGCAGAACATCTCCGGCTTCATGGTGGGCCGCGACTACGAGGCCGGCGGCATCGCCAAGCACGGCGCCAAGATGGTCACCGCGGTGGCGTGTGCCCGGGTGCCGAAGCTGACCGTCGTCATCGGCGGCTCGTACGGCGCAGGCAACTACTCGATGTGCGGCCGCGCATACTCGCCGCGGTTCCTGTGGATGTGGCCCAATGCCCGCATCTCGGTGATGGGCGGCGAGCAGGCCGCCTCGGTGCTGGCCACCGTGCGCGGTGAACTGACGCCGGAGGAGGAAGAGGCCATCAAGGCCCCGATCCGCCAGCAGTACGAAGATCAGGGCAACCCCTACTACTCGACGGCCCGGCTCTGGGACGACGGCGTCATCGACCCGGCTGACACCAGAACCGTGGTGGGACTGGCTCTTTCAGTTGTCGCGCAGGCTCCGCTCGAGCCTGTGTCCTACGGCGTATTCAGGATGTGACATGAAAACCTTCAATACGGTCCTCGTCGCCAACCGTGGCGAGATCGCGGTCCGCGTCATCCGGACGTTGCGGGCCATGGGGATCCGTTCGGTCGCGGTGTTCAGCGACGCCGACGCCGGTGCCCGGCACGTGCTCGAGGCCGACGTCGCGGTGAACATCGGGCCGGCCCCGGCCCGGCAGAGCTACCTCAGCATCGAGGCCATCGTGAACGCGGCGCGGCGCACCGGCGCACAGGCCGTGCACCCGGGCTACGGATTCCTTTCCGAGAACGCCGAATTCGCCGCCGCTCTGCACGACGCGGGCATCGTCTTCATCGGGCCGCCGGCCAAAGCCATCGGCACCATGGGCGACAAGATCACCGCCAAGGCAGCGGTGTCGGCGTTCGGGGTGCCGGTGGTTCCCGGTATCTCGCGTCCGGGTCTGACCGACGAGGAGCTCATCGCCGGCGCCCCCGAGGTGGGGTTCCCGGTTCTGGTGAAGCCGTCCTCCGGTGGCGGCGGCAAGGGCATGCGCGTCGTGCATGCGGCTGCCGAATTGCCGGCCGCGCTGGCCTCGGCCCGTCGCGAGGCCGCCTCGGCATTCGGCGACGACACCCTGTTCCTCGAACGATTCGTGTTGAACCCCAGGCACATCGAGGTGCAGGTCGTCGCGGACAGCCACGGCAATGTCGTGCATCTCGGCGAGCGTGAGTGCAGTCTGCAGCGCCGGCACCAGAAGGTCATCGAAGAGGCGCCGTCGCCCGTACTGGACGAGGCGACGAGGGCCCGCATCGGAGCGGCAGCGTGCGACACCGCCCGCAGCGTCGACTACCGCGGCGCCGGCACCGTCGAGTTCATCGTCTCCGCCGACCGGCCCGACGAGTTCTTCTTCATGGAGATGAACACCCGTCTTCAGGTGGAACACCCGGTGACAGAACTGGTCACGGGCATCGACCTCGTCGAACTGCAGGTGCGGGTGGCGGCCGGTGAGGCCCTGCCGATGGCGCAGGACGACATCACGCTGACAGGCCACGCCATCGAGGCCCGCGTGTACGCCGAAGACCCGGCGCACGACTTCCTGCCCACGGGTGGCACCGTGTTGGCACTGGCCGAGCCCGCCGAAGCGCGGGTGGATTCCGGTATCCGGGCCGGTTCGGTGATCGGCAGCGACTACGACCCGATGCTGTCGAAAATCATTGCGTACGGGCCTGATCGGGAGTCGGCGCGGCGCGGCCTGGACCGGGCGCTGGCCGATACCGCCGTGCTGGGTGTCGGTACCAACATCGACTTCCTGCGCTTCCTGCTGGCCGACGAGGACGTCATCGCCGGCCGCCTCGACACCGGACTGCTGGACCGCCGTACGGGCGACTACGTCGCCGCGCAGGCCGGCGACGACGAGTTCATCGCCGCAGCCGCGTACCGCTGGCTGCACAGCTGGGCGGACGCCGGCGAGCTGTGGGCCACCCCGACGGGCTGGCGGGTCGGCGAGCACGCACCGACCACCATCCGGCTGCGGGCCGGCGACCGGACCGATCACGTCCACCTCACCGGTACTCCCGCAGCCGCCACGGCACGCATCGAAGACGGTGAACCCCGCAGCGTCACAGCGTCATTGGACGGTGACCGGCTGATCGTCACGGTCGACGGCCTGCGCACCGAATACCTGACCGCCGTCGAGGACCACCGGCTGTGGCTGGCAGGAGCCGGCCGCACGACCGTCATCGAGGACGTGCGTGAGTCGCCCGTCCGGGCCGACGACGAACACAGCGGCGACGCCGAGATCGTCAGTCCCATGCCCGGATCCGTTGTGGCCGTGGGCATAGCGGACGGGTCGACGGTGAGTAGCGGTGACGTCGTCGTCACCGTCGAGGCCATGAAGATGGAACACGCGCTGTCGTCGCCGGTCGACGGCACCGTGGAATTACTTGTCGCCGTGGGCGATCAGGTCAAAGTGGGCCAGCCGCTGGCCCGGATTACCGCAGCAACCGAGGAGACCAAATGAGCGACTTCATCTCGACCGGCACCCTGCCGGACCACTACGCCGAACTGGCCAAGACGGTCCGGGAATTCGCGCAGACGGTCGTCGCGCCGGTTGCCGCGCAACACGACAAGGACCACACCTTCCCGTACAAGGTCATCGACGGGATGGCCGAGATGGGCCTGTTCGGCCTGCCGTTCCCCGAGGAGTACGGCGGCATGGGCGGCGACTACTTCGCCCTCTGCCTGGCCCTGGAAGAACTCGGCAAGGTAGACCAGAGCGTCGCCATCACGCTGGAGGCCGGCGTCGGCCTGGGTGCGATGCCGGTGTACCGCTTCGGCACCGAGGCGCAGAAGCAGGAATGGCTGCCGCAGCTGGCCAGCGGAAAAGCCTTGGGCGCCTTCGGCTTGACCGAGGCCGGTGGCGGCAGCGACGCCGGCGCCACCAAGACCACCGCCAAGCTGGACGGCGACAGCTGGGTGATCAACGGCTCCAAGCAGTTCATCACCAACTCCGGCACCGACATCACGAAGCTGGTGACCGTCACGGCAGTGACCGGCGAGCTGCCCGGTGGGCACAAGGAGATTTCGTCGATCCTGGTGCCGGTGCCGACGCCGGGCTTCACCGCCGAGCCCGCCTACGACAAGGTCGGCTGGAACGCCTCGGACACCCATCCGCTGAGCTTCGACGACGTGCGGGTGCCGGTCGAGAACCTGCTCGGCGAGCGCGGCCGCGGCTACGCCAATTTCCTGCGCATCCTCGACGAGGGCCGCATCGCCATCGCCGCGCTGTCGGTCGGTGTGGCGCAGGGTTGTGTCGACGAGTGCGTCAAGTACTCGAAGGAGCGGGAAGCGTTCGGGCGCAAGATCGGTGGCTACCAGGCCATCGCCTTCAAGATCGCCCGGATGGAGGCCCGCGCCCACGTCGCCCGCACCGCCTACTACGACGCCGCGGCGCTGATGCTGGCGGGCAAGCCGTTCAAGAAGGCGGCCTGCATCGCCAAGATGATCGCCAGCGAGGCCGCGATGGACAACGCCCGCGACGCCACCCAGGTGTTCGGCGGCTACGGCTTCATGAACGAGTACCCGGTGGCCCGGCACTACCGCGATTCGAAGATCCTCGAAATCGGTGAGGGCACAACGGAGGTTCAGCTCATGCTGATCGCGCGTGAGGCCGGGCTGTGACCGAGAAGCGGGTCATCGAGCAGCGCGGGCTCTGGTACGAGGAGTTCCAGCCGGGCGTCATCTACCAGCACCGGCCCGGCCGCACCATCACTGAGGCCGACAACGTCCTGTTCACCACGCTGACCATGAACACGCAGGCGCTGCACCTGGACGCCGCGTTCTCCGACGCGCTGCCGCCGTTCCATGCACGGCTGGTGAATTCGATGTTCACGCTGTCGACGCTCGTCGGCCTGTCGGTCGCCCAGCTGACGCAGGGCACGATCGTCGGGAATCTCGGTTTCTCCGACATCGCGTTCCCCAGGCCGCTTTTCCACGGCGACACGCTGTACGCGGAGTCCGAGGTGGTCGAGAAGCGCGAGTCCAAGAGCCGGCCGGGGGAGGGAATCGTCACGTTCGCCCATACCGGTCGCAACCAGCACGGCGACATCGTCGCCACGGCGACACGCAAGACCATGGTCCGTAAGCGCCCCGCGGAGCAGCCGTCATGAGCTTGACCGCCCCGGGACCCGGCTGGCTGTTCTGCCCCGCGGACCGTCCTGAGCGGTTCCAAAAGGCCGCCGCCGCAGCAGATGTGGTGATCCTCGACCTGGAAGACGGCTGCGCCGCGAAGGACCGGCCGGCGGCTCGCCAGGCGCTCATCGACACCCCGCTGGACCCGGCGCGGACGGTGGTGCGTTTGAATCCGTCGGACACCGCCGATCATCCGCTCGATCTGGACGCCCTGGCGAAGACGCCGTACACCACGGTGATGCTCGCCAAAACCGAGTCGGCCGAACAGGTTCGGGCGCTCGCGCCGCTCGACGTCGTGGTGCTGGTGGAGACCCCGCTCGGTGCGCTCGCCGTCACCGAGACCGCCCGCGTCGAGAACACCTACGCCGTCATGTGGGGTGCCGAGGACCTGTTCGCGGTGCTGGGCGGCACCGCGAACCGCTGGCCCGACGACAGCTACCGCGATGTGGCCAAGCACGTCCGGTCGCAATCGCTGTTGGCCGCCAAGGCTTTCGGCAAGCTCGCGCTGGACTCGGTGTACCTGGACATCAAGAACCTGGACGGTCTGCGGGCCGAGGTCGACGACGCCGTGGCCGTCGGTTTCGACGCCAAGGTGGCCATCCACCCGACGCAGGTCGCGGTCATCCGGAACGGCTACGCGCCGACCGAGAAGGAGATCGCCTGGGCGCGTGCGGTACTCGATGCCGCGACCCGCGAGCGCGGCGTGTTCCAGTACGACGGCCTCATGGTCGACATGCCGGTGCTGCGCCGCGCCGAACGCATCGTCGCCCTGGCGCCGTAGGAGCTACAGGTCCTCGACGCTGAGGATGCCGTCTTGCACGGCACGGGCGACCAGTTGGGCCTTGGTGGCCGCCGGTCGCCCCGCGGCGGCGTACTTGGCGCGAACGCGTTGCAGGTGGGTCCGGACAGTGGTCGGCGCGAGGTGCAGGCGCTTGGCGACGATGTCCTTGCTCTCGGTCTGAAACCAGGCCTTGAGCACTTCACGTTCGCGCTTGGTGAGCCCAGGCCGGCCGGAGTCGGTGTCCGAGCAGATGGCCGCGGCCATGCGGGGACCGACGTACGGCTCGTGGGTGCTGGCCGCGCGGATGGCCTCGATGAGGTGGCCCTGGCCTTCGCTCTTGGCCAGATAGGTGACCACCCCGATGGCCAGGCAACGCAGGATCACCTCGGAGTTCTCGAGGTGCGAGTAGACGATCACCGCGTGTCCCGCGTCCACGATGGCGGCGACCGCATCGAAATCGGGCTGGCGACTGCGCAGTTCGAGATCCAGGATGACGGCGGCCAGCTGGTGGTCCGCCTTGGGGTAGACGGCCAGGAACGACTCGGCGTCGAGATGGTCGGATGCGACGCGGATGGGCGGGTCGGCCTGGGCGCACCATGCCGAGACGCCGGTGTGGATGACGTCGTGGTCATCGACAACGGCGATGGCCAGCGGCTCAGATGGGTTGGCCGGCGCGGACATGATCGGTCGGTCTTTCTGGGAGTGGGTGGCGCACGGTGATCCACACCGTGTCATCGAGGGTGGTCAGGTCGAATTCATCTTCGTCGTCGACGCTGGATTTCGTCGGCAAATCGGCGTGCTCAGCCCGCTGACACATGACGCTGAGTTCGACCGCGGCCGTTTCGGCGGTGACGGTGATGCGGGCCGGCGAGGCGGCCGCGTGGAGAATTTGGTCGATGAGCCGGGCCAGCCGCCGGGCGGTGGGCACGTCCATGGCCGGCAGCGTGCCCTGGACGTCCACGGAAACGGCCAGGCCGCGATTCTGGGCGGCGTCGATGCGTGGGCGCAGTTCGCGAAGCAGTACGTGCTCGAAGCTCGAGGACTGGTCGAAAAGGGTACGCAGCCGCTGGTATTCGAGTTGTGCGCGGCGCCGTGTCTCGGCATCGACCGGTTCTCCGTCGGCAAGGGTCGACAGCAGCGGCTGGATGGTGGCGGCGAGGTCCGCGTAGCGGCGGTCGTATTCCTCCTGCACGGCGTCGGCGATGTGTGCTGCCGCAGTCAGGCGCATGTGACTTTCGGTCTCGGCGGAAGCGGCTGCGGCAGAACGCCGGATCATGTCGGCGACGACCAGAGCACACAGTTGGGCGACGAGGACACTCGCCGTGTCGTATCCGAGGTCGACGACGGTGTGGACCGACGGATTCCGAATGATCGCGTAGACGGCGGGGACGACCCAGCACCACACCAGGACACCAACGGCGTAGCGCAGCTGGACACTGAGCAGCAGCGGCAGCACACACCAGCCGATCGCGCCTTGTGCCCACTGCAGCCGGGGGTCGAGGTCTTTGATCGGCATCGAGATCGACTGCACCAGCGCAACAACGACGAGGATCATGATGCCGAAACGTGCCCGCGGATAGGCCCGGCCCATGACCCGGGGGATCGCGGACAGCGTCGCCGCCGTCGTCACGACGATGAGGGACCACTGCAGATACGGGTATGCCGCGAACTTCAGGGATGAGGGCACGGTCACCAGCAGGTTGGCCAGGCCGTAGGCAACCAGCGCCAGTCCGTAGCCCATGTGTGCCCGCTCGATGAGCCGCTCCGGGTCCGGCGCTGGGTCGGCACTGGCCGGTATTGATGTGGGCCAACGCAATTCGACCGTGGTGCCCTGCCCGGGCTGCGTGATGATCTCCGCGACACCGCCGAGCTGCTGCATGCGGGCGATGATCGAGTCTGCGATGCCGTGCCCCCGCGTCGGCCGGGTCAGATCGAATCCATGCCCGTCGTCGGCGATCTGGATCCGGCCGAGATGCACGGTGATGGTGACCGCCGTGGCGCCGGAATGCCGGTCGATGTTGGTCAGAGCTTCGCGCGCGGCGGCCGCGATGGTCGCCGCCGTCGCGCCGTCCACCCACATCGCGGTCACCCCGGCATAACTCACGGGCGTCGTGGTGTGCATGGCGTGATCACGCAGGGCGGCAACGAGATCGGCCGGCGGCGCGGGTGTGTGCGATGTCTCGCTGAACACGCGGAGGTCGCGCCGTGCCTGGGCGGCGACGCGCTCGGGTGACAAGGCGGTGCCGGTACCCACCATCAGCAGGGTCGAGGCGACGGTGTCGTGGAGCAGCCGCATCTGCTCGCGGTCGTAGTCGCGCACGGCGGCGTTGACCTTCTGGCGGAGCTCGACGGCCAGCCGCTCGGCGCGGGCGACGTCGACCCTTTCGGCCACGTGCACCGTCAAGAAGCGGATCAGCGTCGATGCCACCCACAACAATGCGAAGTAGTAGACGTTGACCCATTGGTCGCTGTCGTGGATACCGCCGGCCGACGCCGCGCCGGCGGCGAGCGCGGCAACGACGCCTGCGGTCATCGCCGTGTTCAGCAGCGGTTCGAACACCGTGAAGCTCGCGATGGCCGTGCCGGCGATCGCGATCGGCGCGCAGGTCGACGGGCACGCCAGGTCGTCGGCAGCCGCGACAGGCAGGACCAGGCAGGCGGCGAGCGTGACGGCGTAGTCGATCGCGAGAATGCGGGGCGTTGCGGAGCGGGTCAGCAACCGGTACAGCGACCAGGCGCCGGCCAGACCGGCGAACGCGACGCCGGCCAGGCTGATGCGCGGCGCCGAGACCAGCACCACGACGTAGACCACCAACGCCCCGCCGTGCCGCATGAACAGGCTGACCCGCATCGCGTGCTGGAGGAAGTTGCGGCGTGCCGCGCCTGTGCCGGTGTCAAACATGATGGGACTGCCGTACGTGTGCGGTCAGGGTGCGGGCGCGGCCGACGCTCGGGCGACGTTGGGGCCGGCGCGGTTCGGACGTCTCATCGGTTTCTCGCTTCTGGCACTGCCACGTTGATGATGCGATGGTTGTAGCACGCGGCAACGACAGACTCCGGGCCGATTCGCGTGTCACCAGCGCAAATAACAACGAATTCATACGTTCGGGCTACAAGTTGGCCGTATTGCCGCCGGCCCGCACCGGCCCGACCGGCCACTGCGACACGTCTTCAGTCTGTTACCTGCGATAACCGCGGCCGGATGGCCTTCGGGCGCATAATGGCGGTGATGCCCCAGCACTGCGGCGAGCAGAGCGGATCATCCGACTGGTGCCACACCCCGGCATCGGCCGGCGACCCTCACCACCTGAGGGGTTGCCCTGGTCGCCACCGCGCTGAGCTTCTCGCGGACTGACGGCCGAACATGCCGTCACCGAAAGGAGGCGGTATGGCTGACGTGACGGTCCCTGGCCTGGACAACCGAGTGGACCTCGAGCCCGTGCAACTCGTCGCGCCCGACGGCGCGCCCACCTCCGACGCGCGATATCGCCGCGACCTGCCGCCCGAGACGCTGGGCTGGCTGTACGAAGAGATGGTCGTCACCCGCGACCTCGACGTCGAATTCGTCAACTTGCAGCGCCAGGGCGAACTGGCGCTGTTCGCCTCGTGCCGCGGTCAGGAAGCCGCGCAGGTGGGTGCGGCGGCGTGTCTGCGCAAGACCGACTGGCTGTTCCCGCAGTACCGGGAACTCGGAGCCCTGCTGGTCCGCGGCATCACCCCGGCCCAGATCAGCGCGGTGTGGCGGGGCCGCTGGCACGGCGGCCTGGGCTTCACCGAAAAACACTGCGCGCCACTGTCGATCGACATCGGCTCGCACGGTCTGCACGCGGTCGGCGCGGCGATGGCGGCGCAGCGGCTCGGTGAGGACTCGGTGACGGTGGCGTTCATCGGCGACGGCGGCACCTCCGAAGGCGACATGCACGAAGCACTCAACTTCGCGGCCGTCACGTCGGCGCCCTGCGTGTTCTTCGTGCAGAACAACCAGTGGGCCATCTCGGTGCCGGTGCACCGGCAGCAGGCGGGACCGTCGATCGCGCACCGCGCCATCGGCTACGGCATGCCCGGCATCCGGGTCGACGGCAACGACGTGCTGGCCTGCTACGCGGTGATGTCCGAGGCGGCGCAGCGTGCCCGCGCGGGCGACGGGCCGACGCTGATCGAGGCCGTCACGTACCGGATGGGGCCGCACACCACCTCCGATGATCCGACCCGCTACCGCGACCCCGACGAGCTGAAGCACTGGGAGGCACGCGATCCCATCACGCGCTACCGGACGTACCTGGAGCAGACCGGGGTGTGGACGCCCAGGCTGCAGCAGCACGTCGAGAACCGCTCCCGGCGGCTCCGCGCCGAACTGCGCGAGACGGTGCTGACGGCGCCGGACGTCGACGTCGCGGACATGTTCGACAACGTCTACGCCGACATCACACCCGAGCTGGCCCGGCAGCGTGACGCGTTGCTGGCCGAATTGGATTGGGAGGGTTGACATGACGCAGCTCATCGAGCGGCCGCCGTGGTCCGGCGACGCGGAGCCCGACGAGCCGGGACGGCCGGCGGGGGAAATTGCCACGGTCACCACAGTGTCGATGGTGCAGGCCATCAACCGCGCGCTCCGTGACGCGATGGCGGCCGACGACCGGGTGCTGGTGTTCGGTGAGGACGTCGCGCAGCTGGGCGGGGTCTTCCGCGTCACCGACGGCCTGCACGAAACCTTCGGGGAAACAAGGTGTTTCGATACACCGCTGGCGGAGTCGGCCATCGTCGGCATCGCGATCGGCATGGCGATCCGGGGCATGGTGCCGGTACCCGAGATTCAGTTCGACGGATTCGCGGCGCCGGCGTTCGACCAGATCGTCAGCCACCTCGCGAAGTACCGGATGCGTACCCATGGCGATGTCGACATGCCGGTGACCATCCGCATCCCGTCGTTCGGCGGTATCGGTGCGGTGGAACATCATTCGGAGTCGACCGAGTCGTACTGGCTGCACACCGCCGGGCTGAAGGTCGTCATCCCCTCGACGCCGTCGGACGCGTATTGGCTGCTGCGCGAGGCCATCTCGTCCCGTGACCCGGTGATCTTCCTCGAGCCCAAACGCCGGTACTGGACCAAGGGCGAGCTGGACACCAGTGTCCCCGCGTTGCCGATCGGGCGGGCCGCGGTGCGGCGCACCGGGCGCGACGTCACCGTCATCACGTACGGCTCGCTGGTCGACACCGCATTGGCCGCAGCGGATCTCGCGGACGGCCACGATCTGGAGGTCATCGACCTGCGGTCACTGAATCCGCTCGACTTCGACACCGTCGCGGCATCGATCCGCAAGACCGGACGCGCGGTGATCATGCACGAGGGACCGCGCACCCTCGGGTTCGGCGCCGAACTGGCCGCCCGGATCTCCGAAGAACTCTTCTATGACCTGGAGGCACCCGTGTTGCGCGCCACCGGCTTTGACACGCCCTATCCGCCCGCCCGGCTGGAGAAACTCTGGCTGCCCGGTGTCGACCGCCTGCTGGACTGCGTGCACAAGGCGATGAGCCAGCCATGACCGCGACACACGACTTCCTGGTCCCCGACCTGGGTGAGGGATTGGAAGACGCCACCATCACGTCGTGGGCCGTGGCGGTGGGAGACACCGTCGAACTCAATCAGGTGTTGTGCACCGTCGAGACCAACAAGGCGGCCGTGGAGATCCCCAGCCCGTACGCCGGCGTGGTGACCGAACTCGGCGGGGCCGAAGGGCAGACGCTCGCGGTGGGCGCCGTGCTGGTCCGCATCGCCACCGACGCGCCGGCGGCCGCAGAGCCCGCCGAGCCGAAAGCCGATGAGCCGAAAGTCGAAGCGCCGAAGGCCGAGGAGCCGAAAGCCACTTCGCCACAACGCAAACCCGTGCTCGTGGGCTACGGCGCGGACGCCGATCTCGATACCACCCGCCGCCGGCCCCGGGCCAAGCCGCGGGTGCGCAAGCTGGCGGCCGACCTGAACGTCGACCTGACCGGGGTGGCGCCGTCGGGCCCGAACGGCATCGTCACGCGCCAGGACGTGCTGGCCTCGGCGCACCAGACCGGCGACACCGGCTTCGTTCCGGTCAGTGGTGTGCAGGCCGAGATGGCGCGTCGGATGTCGGTGTCACGCAAGGAGATACCGGACGCGCACGCGTCGGTTCAGGTCGACTGCACCGAGTTGCTGCGGGTTCGCGACACCCTGGCCGGTGCCGATGCCACCGTCACACCGTTCGTGCTGACGCTGCGGCTGCTGACCATCGCGCTGCGGCACCACCGCGAGTTCAACGCCACCTGGGTGCCGGCCGAACACGGCGCGAGCGTGCACCTTCACGAGTCGGTGCACCTCGGCATCGGTGTCGCGACATCGCGTGGGCTGCTGGTGCCGGTGGTCCGGGACGCCGAGCGACTCTCCACCCGCGACCTGGCCTGGGCGGTGGACGGACTGATCCGTTCCGCTCGCGACGGCACGCTGAAACCCGTTGAACTGCATGGCTCGACGTTCACCGTGTCGAACTTCGGCGCGCTGGGTCTGGACGAAGGCGTCCCCGTCATCAACTATCCGGAGGCGGCGATCCTCGGCATGGGGACACTCAAACCCCGGGCCGTCGTGCGCGACGGCGAGGTGGTGGCGCGACCGACCATGACACTCACGTGCGCCTTCGACCATCGGATCGCCGACGGCGCCGGGGCGGCCGCCTTCCTCGGCGAATTGCGGGCGCTCATCGAGGCGCCCGAACTCGCGCTCCTCGACGCCTAGAGCTGATCAGCGCTGCTTGGCGGCAGCCAGGCGGGCGGCGAATTCCGGTGACTCGATCGACGCTGCCTGCGGGACGATCTCGATGTCGACCGCCTTCGCGTGCTGCTCGTGGTCCAGGACGCCGGGATGGTCCGTCGCGCGCATCGAGGCCTTGGTCGCCAGCACGACCTCGCGCGGCGCCGCGGCCGGACCGGCGGCCAACGCCAACGCCGCGGCGACGGGATCGTCGGCGACCTCGAGCGCCAGGCCGTGCCGCAAGGCGGCGTCGGCGTCGAACTTCATGCCGAACAACAGCGCCGCCCGCGCCGCCTGCGGACCGATGGCCCGCTGCAGCATCCAGGTCGCGCCGCCGCCCGGGTGAATCCCGAGCTTCTGGAACCGTGGGTCGAAGACCGCCCCGGGCCCGGCGATCCGGACATCGGCGGCGAGCGCGAGGTTGAGCCCGGCACCGACGGCCGGGCCGTTCACCGCGGCGATGGTCGGCAGCGTGCAGTCGGCCACCGCGAGGAAGCCGTCGTAGATGACCCGCAGGCCGTTGACCGTCGCGGCGCCGAGCGCGGTCAGGTCGGCGCCGGCGCAGAACGCCTTCCCGGCGCCGGTCACGACCACGGCGTGCACGCCATGGTCGGCCTCAGCGGCGTTGATCGCGGCCCGCAGGCCGGCGGACATCTCCGCGGTCACCGCATTGCGGCGGTCGGGATCGTTGACCGTGATGAGCGCGACGCGGTCGATGACCTGCGTCAGTACGAGATCGGACACCGCCTCAGCCTATGGCTTGTGTTTCGACTCACGTGAGTCAAAACCTTTACCCGCGGCTGTATCTGCGAAACAACTGTGTGATTCCTTTGGCTGTGCATGTTGAGAGGCGTTCGGAGTTCATGTTGAAGCGTTTTGCTGTGGTTGCTGCTGTGGGCATGGTGCTCCCGTTCGGGGCAGCGACCGCTGCGTACGCCGACCCCGCGCCTGCCGGTGACGAGGGCCCGCCGCCGGACACCGGTGTGGTGGCGTCGGAAGAACCGGCGACGGTCACGACGCCCGACGGCTGGGTGCTCACCGTCGTTGCCAAGAACGAGACCGAACTGCCCGTCGCACCGCTCACCACCGCGGTCAGCTCGCGTGAATACCTGGTGGGCGGCACGTTCACGGGGACCGTGACCGGCAAGGGCAAGACCACCCTCAACGGCGGCACGCTGGAGGCCGGCTACCAGATCGGTTGCGGTATCGAGCTGGGCCAGGTGCGTCTGGTCGGGTCGATCGGTATCGCCACCTCCGGGTCGACGCTGGCCGGCCTGCTGCCCACCGGCGTGAGCGTCCCGATGTCGGGCACCGTGGAAATCCACCCGAAGCCGGGCACCGTGACCCAGGTGCCGGTCGACAAGAAGTCCTTCAAGTCGGCGCCGGTGCGCATCACGCTCAAGGACACTCACGTCAAGGTCGACGGTTGCGTCGGTCAGTCGTTCCTGCGGTCGTACGCGGTGGTGACCAGCTCCACCTCGGACACCGACGACATCGTCGCCTACTACGGGGTCACGAAGTCCGTCTGAGCCACCGCCTAAACGGCATTCGAGCAATGGGGTTCTCGAAATTGCCCTGCAGGAATGCCGTTTCGGCGTCTGGGTGCCGACGATGTGCGTCCGCGGCGAACAATTGGCCCGATATCGGCTCGTAGAGCAGCGAATTCGGGGATAATTTTCCCGAGGTACCGTCTGGGACGGACCAGAGCTGGGGGCCCGTATGGGTGAGCTGACGATGGCCGCGCCGGCGCCGGCGCCGGCGCACCAGCATCAATCAAAGGCGCCAGCGATCCCGCGGCGGCTGCTGTCCGAACCAGGTGACCCCGCCGAACGCCGCGCCACAGCGCGGGCAGCCGATGCACAGGGATGTGCGTCTGATCGTGCCGGCGCGCCTGGTTCGGGCGTTCCGCGGCCCCGGTTGCATCCGTACCTACCGGCGGGCACCCCGACCGCGATCGCTGCTCGCGCGGGTTACGGCCGGCCGCTGGCGGCGGAACAGGCGACCCACCTTGGTCAGGTCCTCGATGCCGACTTTCGCCATGTCCGTATCCACACCGACGACCACGCCGCGGAGTTGGCATCGTCGGTGCGGGCACACGCGTTCACCATCGGCAGTCACATCTTTTTCGGCAGCGGCGAGTACCGGCCCGACACCGTGTCCGGCGCGCGGTTGCTCAATCACGAGCTGGCACACGTCGCGGACGCCATGCCAGGACCGGCCCGGGTGTTCCGTGACGTCATCGTCGATATCGGCGAGCCGACGATCGTCGGTCAACCCGACCCCAATGCCGCCACGAAACCGGAGGACCTGCCGTGGGAGCGGCTCCAGGTGATCGCGACCGGGATGGACGACGCCGCGAAGGCGTTGGCGGCGTTTGCCGGGACCAAGACTCCGTGGGTCTACGTCGGTCTGCATCCGAAGTTCGTGAAGGTCTACGGGACCAACGGCTCGTCTTTGGGGCCGAAGGTGCCGGTGAAGCCTGACGTCAAGGTCACCTTCTACCCGGGCGTGTACGAGCTCGCGGCTGACGGTTCGCTGACGGCGCTGCAGGTTCGCGGCGACGACTACGACCATATTCGGCATGAGATGGATGCAGAGGGCCATGAGGTCCGAAGCGTCATCGGGCAGCGGCAGCTGACTGCGGAGGAACAGAAGAAGGCGCTCGAGGAACGGCAGAAGGCCGCCGACCAGACCGATCCGAAGAGCGCCCCCGCCGCGCCCGCACACCCCGCCAAAGTGGAGAACGTCGACCTGTTGGGGATGCTGTCTGCGCCGGACCAGGTGCGCGACATGATCGCGAAGGTGCCCGGGGCGCGCGTGATCTATTTCGTGCCGAAGTATCTGGTCACGGGTGGTAGCGGCAAGGGCACCGGTACGGTGCCGTCGGTGTACCGCAGCCCGATCGAAGGTCGCGGCGACGGCAAGGCGCCGAACGCGCCGCCGTGGCCGGTCACCGTCGAAGGACCGAAGTTGGTGACCGTCGACTCGGACCCGACCTTCACTGCCAAGGTGCAGTGGTCCGCCAACGGCAATTACAGCTTCGCCTCCCAGGTCATCACACAGGTCGGCAACGATATTCGGTACCGGTGGGAGAAGTTCGACATCACCGAGTACGCCAAGGCGCAAATCAAGAAAGATCCGTCGCACGCCGCCGCCGACGCCAATGCCGCGCCGGAGAAGACCCTCAACGAGCGCATCGATGAATTCACCCATGCCAAGGCCGGCGCCGGCACCGACGTCACCGGGATGGGCGGTGCCAACCGGGAATTCAGCCGCGAGTTCGAGGACTGGTGGAAGGACACCAAGCGGGCCAACAAGCGACTGGGCGCTTCCGGCGGCTCGACGGTCGCTGAGCGGCTCAACAGCGACGTCGCCAACCTGACCACCATCTCATTGGCTCCGGTGTCCCTGCTGGTCACGGCGCTGGGCGCATCGCTGAAATGGCTGGCCGAATTGTTCGGTCAACCCACCGAACAACAAGAGGTGCCGCTGAAGGAAAAAGGCATCTTCCTCATCAGAACCATCGCGACGCCGGCGATCCGCGAGGACAGCGAGGGCAAGGAAGTCATCAGGCCGCCGGCCGTCGCCGGGCACGTCGTCGAGGTCACCGACATGACCACCGCGCTCAACGAGGCGCTGGACGAACCCGCGGCGCAACTTGCCGAACTGCAGGCCCAGATCGACATCGCCCGGAAAGAGGGCAACCAGTCGAAGCTCGAATACCTCGAAAGCCTCATGCAGAAGGCGAAGATGAACCTGACCGGTTCGCCGCTGGACGTGCTGACCGCTCGGCGCAAGGCCAAGAACGACGAACTGGAGAAGTTCCGTCACGACTACCCCTCGCTGTCGGATTACACGTTGAGCCACGACGTCGAGACGCTCGACCGGCTGATCAGCTTGTACAACCGCTACGAGGACAAGCGCACCGCCGGGGCCAGCACCGCCCTGCCGCCGTCGGTCCGGGTCAACGCCGCACTGATCTCCGAGGTCAGCGGCCAGCAGTACCCACTCCTGCTGGCCGCCGGACCGATGCCCAAGGACGGCGACGACTACCGCTGGCTGATCAACGACGTGACCAACATCGACGGCGCGGGCGCGTACGAAGGTCGCGGCGCCACCCCCAGCAAGGCCTTCCAGGCCGCGCTGGACAAATTCGGGGGGAAGGCGTCCTACGGACGCGGCAGCATCGCGGTTCGCACTGCCGGCCTCGGCTTGGAAGCTGACGCGCCGCCCACGATGAACGCCGAGAGCGCACCGGTGGACTGGGCGGTGGCAGAGAAGCGCATCGACGACCTGGTGACAGTGCTGGCCGCGATCGGGCTCGTCGTGGCTTCGGCCGGCACCGCGGCAGCGTTGATCGGCGCGGCCGCCGCGGCAGCACGGCTCATCCAGAAATGGGAAGCCGGCAAGCTGTATTTGGACGCCTCGACCGTCAGCGACGTCCTCGGGCTGCTGGGCGGTATGGGTGCTGCGGGGCAGTTGGTGGCTGGATTCCGGGTGGCCAAGTTCGGCCGTGCCTTCACCATCTTGGAGGAAGCCGGCGCGACCGAGTCAAAGCTGGCAGAAGCTGCCAAGGCGGTCGAGGGCGCCGAGTCGCTGGTCAAGGGCGCCGAGTTGGCCAACAAGGTCATCGGCGGCGCGGGCGTCATCTGGGGCGACGTGACCTTCATCGACCAGATGATGACCATCAGCGCGCAGGAGGAATCCGGCGCGATGACGCACGCCGAAGCGCGGCGGCAGCGCGCGTCCGCGATCTCGTCGGCGGTACAGAACAACGGCATGTTCATTGCCGGCGAGGCGATCGGGGCCCGGGCCAAAGCCAAGGCCAACGACGCGGCGGCGGCCAAAAGCCGCACGCCCGCATCCGCACACTCCGAAACCGAATCGGGTGGCGCCCCGAAGCCGGGCGAGAGCCGGTCCACCGGCACCCCCGACCGCGGCGCGGGCGTCCTCGACATCAAACCGCCGGTGCCGGAATCCGACCCGAACGCCGGCCACGAAGCGCCCAAACCGTCGGAGCCCGAGAAGCGGGCCGGTCCCGACGAGAAGGACAAATCCGACACCAAACCCACCGACCCGGCCGCCACCACCAAGCCGATCGGCGAGCGGCGAGCTACCACCCAGGAGCTGCGGGAGGCGCTGCCGCACGACCTACGCGACCTGATGGTCATCGACCCGACCCTCGAGGGCGATTTCGTGCAGGCCGACTGGGATCCCGATCCGGACACGGGGCTGGTCACCAACATCCGGCTGCGGGTGAGCCCGGATGCGTTGCCGTCGACGGTGCGGATGCACGCCGACACCCTGCGCACGATGCAGAAGTACCAGGGGTTCTCCGGACGGGTTCGGTTGGCGCTCAAGTGGATTGCCGATCTGATCGGTAAGAAGACGTTGGACCCGACCAACAAGCCGCTGTTCGACGCCCAGCTGGAAGTGCAGAAGCTGAACAAGCTGATCGCCGACCACATGAACGCGATGAAGGCGATGGAGCCCCACGCGCGCACCGACGCGGAGGCCAAACTCGACAGCCTGGAGCAACAGCTGGCCGAGCACCAGGGCGCGCTGGACATCGGCGACCTGACGCCAAGCAGCGGCGTGGCGCAGCGCGATGTGGCCCCGCGCAACCGCAAGAAGTACAACGAGCTGCTGACGGAACTGCGCAAACACGAGGCGGGCAGCGACGAACACAAGCGAATCCGTCGGGAGATGTACGAGCTCACCGGCGGAACCAAGCCACTTGCAGTGTGGGAGGCCATCTACTACAGCAACGTCGACAAGGCCAATAAAGCCAACAAGATCGTGGAAGCCGAGCGGGTTCGGGGGAAGTGGGCCGAAAGCGAGAAAACGATCAACGACCTACCGGATGACCTGGGTACCCGGCGGGTTGATCTGTTCAACCCGCCAAAGGAGGGCGCCGAGGTCAAGGCCTACGAAGGCGGAACCGTCTACGCGAGTGAGGACATCATCGCCGAAGTCGCCGCGGACCGGCACCTGGTCAAACGCCGGCGGTGGTCGATGACGTGGATTTTCATCGATTGCGAGCCGAGCGGTCCGCTGAAGAAGATGCTCGGCGACGCCGGGATCACGATCGAACTGCGCGGCCCGCACTCTTCGGGGGCGAAACTGCTGAATCGCATCCCGCCGCCGGTCACCCGCTGACCGACAGGGCGGTGCGACAATCGTTGGTGTGAACCTGGCGCCGTTCCGCATGCATTCGCGTGATGAATTCCAGACCTGGCTGGCCATGGATCTGGAGGTGCGCGACGAGCTCTACGCGATGGTGGGCGAAGAACTCGACGTGGACGTCGCGTCGCTGGACCGGCTGGAAGCCTTCCTGCTGCAGCGCTATCCGTCAGCCGACGCGATCATGACGCTCGATCAGCGCCCTGTCGCCGACGCGGCGGCCCGTCACGTCGGCCTGGTGCTGTTGCTTAACGTCGACGACGCGGTCTGGGACATCGATCTCGACCATCCCGACAACGTCTATTACCGGCTGCCCATCATCGTCTTCCGCGGCGGCGAACAGGAATGCCCGTTGCTCATGGTGTTGGCGTGCCTGCAACGGCGCACCGGCGAAGAGCTGCGCCTCGTGGTCGAGAACTACCAGGAGGACTACAACGTCGACGGTGACTAGGGCACGCACCGCTCATGCTGGTACGGGAAAGGGTACGGCTGCAGTGCCGGTCCGATCCCACCGGAATTGAGGACGTCACTGACGTAGCGCAGCCGCGTCCCGCCGGTCGAGGCTCCCGTCTGGGTGACCCGGACACCGCAGCGAAAGCCACCGGTGAGACTGAGCCCCCGCACACTGAGCCACGGACCGACCTGGCCGAAGATGCGTACCGCGTCGACCGGGGTGGCGGCGAACTGCGCGACGTCGGTGCTGCCACCGATCCGCACCAGTGACGCGCTGTTGTCGTGGAGGGTGAGCCGGTTGACGCTGCCGACGTAGATCGCGTGCCGGGACCGGTTCCAGTAGAACGGAATGACGCATCGGACGACATTGCGGCTGATGGTCACCTCACCGGCGTTGATGGTGCCGCCGTCGGCGGAGCCGAGTCCGATGTGGATGCCCTCGATCGCGCCTGCGACCAGATTGTCATGGACGCGCACCAGGTCAGCGGTGGCACCCGCCACGACGATGCCCTGGGCCATGGCCCGAGACTGTCGGGAGATGCCGGCGAAGAACCGGCTGTTGGCCACCGACAGTGCCAACGAGTCGGGAGCCTGGATCGCCCGGCGGACGAATTTGTTCAGGCCCTGACTCGGGGTGAGCCTGTTCAGGGCTTTCGCGCCGATCAGGGTACTGAACTGCTCGGCGATGTGATGGAGCTGCGGCGGGCCGGACATCGAGAAGCTCGCTCCGTTGGGCAGCCGAACGATCCGAGCGGCTCGGACGTCGGCACCCGCGGGACCCGCGGCCGCGGGCGGCCGCTCGGCTTCCGCGGCCGGCATTTGGACCTTCGCGCTGATGTACCGGCCGAGTTCGCGGGCCAACAGCGGGAGCAGTACGTCGGTGCGGCGGTCGGGGGCGGGCGCGATCCGAAGCTCATTGCCGTCGACGGTGGTCTCGTCGCTGGAGACGACGAGAATGCCGATCTGCTGGTCGCCCACATGCAGTCGGTTGTCGGTGAAATGGTTCCGGCGATTGTCCCGCTTGTCCGAAGGGGCGGTATAGATCGCGGACTGGGTCCGACGCACGTTGTCCGGACAGACCAGTTCGCAGTCGCGCACGGTGACATCGGTGCACCCGAGGAAGGCCAACGTGCCGAATAATCGCGGCCCGCCGATCCGCCCGGCGGTATTGGCGCCGGTGCCGGCCTCGGCGCGGATGCGCTCGACGGTGACGTCCGTGCAGTCCATGAACTGGAGCACCGATTCGTGTCCGCGGATGGAGATAACGGTGGCAGGGCCGACGCCCGTCACCACGATGCGATGTTTGTCGCTGATGGTCACCGGCTCGTCCAGCACGTAGCGGCCGGCGGCCAGGCACAATTCACCGCCGTCATCGGGCAGCGTGTCGGCAGCGGCTTGCAGGTCGTCGCCAGGAAAGGCGGTCACCGTGCAGGTGCACGCCTGGGTGACGGTGAGCGGGTTGAAGGTCGGCCGGCAGTCGGAGATCACCGTTTTGGTCGACAGATCGACGACCGCCAGTGGCGTGATGTGGTGCACGGTGCCATCGGGCGCCGCGTCAGTCAGCGTTTCCACTGCGTCAGCAGCGCTGCCCCGGATCCGCGCCGCCCACCAGTCGCCGGCCAGATACTGGCCCGGCCGGGCGGTGAACGCGACGCCCACGTCGCCACCGTGCCATGTGGCCGATACCTGGCCGGCTGCGCCGACAACCTGGCCGTCCCACCTGCGCAGGCACAACCCCGAGGGGGCGCCGACGACAGTGGTGGGGGCCGACAGCGTCACCACGTCCCCTGCGGTGCCCGGGTTGACCGCGACGGCGGTGAACAGCGGCCCGTTGTCTTTGCGGTCCAGACGCCTGACCAGCGTGCTGACCTCGACCAGATCATTGGGCACAAAGGTGATCGACGGCGACGGCATCAGCGTCGCCGTTGTGCCCGCGACAACGGCAGAGACGGCGGCCGAACCGTTCTCGTAGGACCATGCGAAGCGCGCCGTGGACTCTGAGCCCGAGTCGAGCACTTCGACGCGCAACAGACCGTCGGGCAATTTGCCGCGCGGATCGTCGGGCGGTGCACACGGATCGGCCGGCACTGCGGGCGCGGTGCGCACGACATCGAGGCGGCCGGTGCTGAGCGCCGCCGGGAGCACCGCTGTTGCGCCGGCACACGTGGACGCGGGTGAGGGTGTGACGCGCACCCGCCACGCGACCCTGGTGCGCGTCGTCGTGTCGACCCCGTCCATCGCCGGGTCGACGAGTTCGCCCGGATCCTCGGCAGGCTGCAGTTCCTGCACGACGGCATCCAGATACACCGCCGCGACGCCGGCTTGAGGCAGGGCGGGGATCGCTTCCTGCGCGGTGTAGGCGATGGGTGCCGGGTTCACGGCGCGCAGCCCGCCGATCCACATCGACCCGGTGCCGATCTGCAGGCCGCCGCCCGCGTCGAATGTGATCTCGAAGGCGGTGCTGCCCTCGGCGACACCGGCTTCACCGATGACGGCGGCGGCCAGGTCGGCGCGTTCCCGTTCGGCGGCGTCGATGTTGAGATTCCAGTCGCCGTCCAGGAGTACCCGGCCCTGCTGCATTTTCGTCGCGAGCCACTGTGGTCCGTTGGGACGCAGGGGCACCGAGGTGTAGTCGCCGCTCACGTTATTCCTCCGGGGACGCGATGGTCAGGTGTGGATGCACCGTCAGAACAGTCATCTCGGGCAGGCGCTGTGCCAGCCGCAGGGCCAGCGGCCCACGCCGGGCATGGTGATACGCGCCGATCTCTCCGCCGTCGCTGGCGCCGAGGAACACCGGATCGGCCCGGTGTCGAGACGGCGAGGTCACCAGCGGCGCGAGATATCCGGCCGCTTCGGCACCGAACGACCCCAGCGGAGGCAGCGGTCCCGCCAGGCATTGATGGGCGGTGGGGTGAGCCTGAGGCTGGTCGTGAGGGCCGAGGTGGCAGTAGCGCAGGCAACCTGCTGCCGTCACGACGGCCCGCAGGCCGTCGATGAACAGACAGTCGGTGGCATCGATCACGTCGACGGCGACGACACCGGCGAAAGTACAGCCGCGGGTCCGCAGCTGCGGTGGGAACCGGTTCGCGGCGGCCAGTGCCGGCGTGGGGGCCGGACCTGCGCCCGGTGTGCCGCAGGGCGAGAGCGGAACACCCGCCCCGTCGATGGTGCAGTCGGTGAGGTTGATGGGGAAGGCGGACAGGTCCGCGCGGATGGCGCCGAGGTGGGACCGGCCGGCGTGCAGCCGCACGGTCCACGCGTCGGGGCTGACGGACAGCACGCGCCGCGCCGCGACATTCATGGTCACCGACGTCAGCGTGAGCCCGGCGAGGTTGGCGTCGACGTTCAGATTGCCCTCGAGGTAGCACCCGGCGAGCTCGATCTGCGCGCCGTCAAGGCCGAATCCGAGGTCGCCGACGATCACCGGCGTGAGGCCGGCCGGAGCCACGATGCGCCAGCGGGTGGCTGCTGGGCTTCCGGTGACCATCCCGGGCGAGACAATGCGGTCGTTGGTCGCCAATCGGATTTCCACATCCGGCGCCTCAGCCGCGTCGGGCGGGCGCGCGACGGGCTGGGGCAGCGCCAGCGCGGCGGTCATGGCCGCGGTCAGATCGGGCACGACGACCTCACCGCCGGCAGCCGGCGTCCCGCTCGGGTCGACGACGATGACGGTACCGGCGCCCTCGTCGGGTTCGGCAGTGCTCGCCAGTGCGCCGATCGAGCCGGGGAGCGGTCGGTAGAACGTCGCTCGGATGGTGCCGGTCAACCCGGATCCCACCGACAGGGTGCCGCGCGCCGGGTCGACCAGCACCTGCATCGGGTCGGGTGTGGGTGCTCCCGCGTCGGGTAGGCCGGCCAGCCCGATCGAAGACCAGGGCAGTGGGGTTCCGTCGACGGTAAGGGTCAGCAGCGGTGGATCGTCCGGCGTGTTCGCGGCCAACGGGTGGTTCGCGGCTAGGCGCCATACCGCGCCGTAGGTGATGGCGTCGGGGCCCAACGCTGCGATCAGGCGCCACGTCGCGCGCAGCGGCAGCTCGCCGGGTGCGCGCGGAGGCCGTGCCGTGGGAGGCATACCGGGTGGGTTCTCGTCCTCGGCGTCACTGGCGATCAGCAGTGGCTGGGGCCGCAGGTAGAGCGGCGCGGGGATGCCGAGGGGGTGCAGGGCGAACCGTCGCGGTGCCGACGACGGACACACCTGAACACCGTCGTATCGCCTGACCTGCCACGGGAACACCGTTGCCGTCGCGGCGGCCGGATGGAAGGAGCCGCCCGGGGTGACGCTGCGCCGCGCCTGATCGAGCTCGCTGCCGACCAGGAGGTGTTCGCCGGCGCGCAGCGAAATCGACGCGGTGTGCCGCACCGGGTGGCTGAGCTGCTGGCACCACAACGTGGTTTGCCAGCCTTCGGTCACCCGGGTCGGCCAGCCGGTCACCACCTCGGCGAAGTCCTCCAGCGCGCCGGGCGTCCCGCGGCGGCGCCGCAGCGCCGTTGCCGAGCCGATCTCGGTGCGCCCCGCGTCGGGCGGCAGACCGAGCAACTGGCCGAGGTACGGCAGTGCCCAGTCGGCGGCGCTGTCGGGGAACGTGTCATCGAGGACGCGATCGACGTCCGCGGCCAGCTCGAGCCACTGCTCTTCGAGAGCTGCCAGCAGGGCCAGCGACACAGGAGGTTGATCGCCGTCCGGTGATTCCAGCAGCGCCGGCGGCAGCATGGCCAGGAAGCGGCGGGACGGCACACCGCCGCCGGCGGTCACGCCGAGCTCCCCGAGAGTTGCGCGGTGGCCACGTACAGCAATTCGTAGGGCAAGGCCGGCAGGCGTCCCAGCGAAAGGTCGCCCGAGCTTGCCGCGGTGGCGCTGCCGGTCATTTCCAGTGCGGCGATGCCGATGACGCCGGTGACGGGCTGTGCCACCTCGATGACGTCGCTGCCGTCAAGCGGGACGGCAAGGTCGCGCGGCATCGGGGCCAGTGGCCCGACCGGGTCGAGCAGTGCCGCGCCGACCGCGGCGCAGACCGCGGCCGGGTCCCTTCGGGGGTCGACGGCGACGCTGGCGGTCACGGTGATCGGACTCGGACGGGCCGCGCAGACGCACAGCGGAACTCGCGTGTCGCGGCGTGCGTCGAGGTAGCTGCTCAGGGAGTGCAGCTCAGCGGGAACCGGGGCCCGGACGCCGGTGGCGGCGCTGCGGAGGACGGCGACGTGGAGCCCCGAGCGCCCGCATGGGCAGCCGGGTGGGCCTGCGCCACGCCAGGCGGTGCTGTGGCTGGTGCCGGGGACAGTGAGCGACAGATCGGCCAGATCCTGCAGCGCGACGACCCGGTCCAGAGCGCGGATGCGCGCGGCGGCGGCCCGGCGCATCCGCAACGGATCCTCCTGGTCGGCGGCACCGCTGGTCGGCCCGACGCCGGCGATCTTGCGCACGCCATTGATGCTGGTGGACAGCGTCGTGATGTCGGTGCCGTCGAGTTCACCCGACAACCCGCCGCCGACTCGCCAGCGGGCGGTGATGGTCCCGCGGGGCAGAGCGCCGTTGACGCCGTCGCCGAATGTGACCGCGAGCCGACCGTCGGCCGCCAGGCGGGTGGTGTAGACGGGCTCGCCCGGGCCGCGACGATACAAACTCGGCACCTCGTCGAAGCGCTCACCGGAGACGCTGACGACCAGGCTGTCGGTCACCGTGCCGTCGATGCTCACGTCGCCGGTGACCGGACCGCTGATCACCGCGGTGGCGCCCACCGGCGTCAGCTGGCTCGTGTGGGTGGCACCGTGCTGGATGGGAGCGAGGTTGCCGGTGGCCCGACCACTGCCCTTACCGCGGTCAGCTTTGCCGTGGCGGGCGTTGGCGAGGCTGATCAGCTGGCCACCGGGGTCTGACGGAGTGTCGGACGCGCTGGCCGTGCATCCCGACAGTTCCCAGCCGGTACTTCCGTCGGCGGCGGTGGTTTGGATCGCCAGCCGTGCCGGCAACTGATCCAGGCGCGGGTGAATTCGTGCGGTGGACGTCGTACCTGCGAGCGGCGGCAGCTCGTAGTGTTGGGCGACCTGGCGGGAATCGGTCAGTAGCACCGAAAGCCCGGACTTGACGAGGGCATTCGGCAGCGGATCGGCGAGTTCGATCTTGGCGACCCTCCGGATGGTGCCGGGCGCGACATGCCAGTCGGTGGCGGTGATGGATTTGATGGTCGTGACGTGGCACTGGCCCGACGAGCCGGCGTACAGCAGGATGTACTGCCCGACGCTGGCCTCGCGGGCGTCGTCGACGAATATCCAGTTCTGGTTGTAGGGCGCGGTGGGTTCGCCGCTGGGATAGGGCGCGTCGGCGGTCTTGGGGGCGCCGGAGCTGTCGACGTAGCTGATCTTGTCGAGCCGGGTGGGCAGCCGCAGCTCAGTGCGCACGCGGTAGGCGGCGTAGCTGATCCCGCTGGTCAGGGGCAGCAGCTTGTCCAGGCGACGGTCGAAGGTGAGCAGCACCGCGCCGAGGTCGTCGGCACGTTTGGTCACCCGGGCCAGACCGCGGACGGCCTGGCCGGTGAGCCCGACATAGCTGCTGCCGTTCAGCATCAGCCACCACGCCAGCCACAGATCCCAAATAGTGGGGAACACCGGCGCGCCGCCTTCGCTGACGAACACCACCCGGTCGGACGCGATGAAGCCGGGATCGGCGAGGAACCGCAGTTGCTTTCCCGCGGGGGCGCTGGGTACCGGCACGCCGGTGATGGTCAGTTGCGCCCATTCGGCGCGCAGCTGCGTATCGGCGGCGACCTCGTACATCTGTGCGGCGTGCGTCGACGTGCCCGGCGCCTGCACCGGGGTACCGGCCGGCATCAGTGGGGCGGCGCCCGGCGCCGTCTCGGTGCGGATCCAGCCGTGGGCGGCTGTGCGCTGGCCTGGTCGGTAGCCGACCAGTTCGACGACGCGGCGAAGGTCCGTCCAGTCCTGGGCGGTCCCCAGATACGCCTCGCCTGCGGTCATTTCGGCGTACGCGCACACCGAGTCCGCGACCCGGGCCCACAGGCCGGCGACCTGCAGCAGGGTACGGTCGCCGGCGACGTCGAGAATGTCGCCGAACGTGCCCGCAGGGCGGCTCGGGTCCGGCATATCGGCCAGTCGGGCCAGCAGGTCGTCGCGCAACGCCAGCCGGTCGCCGAGGCGGCGGCGCAGCCGGGACAAGCCGGGCAGCGGATCGGGCGGGGTGGGCAGCAGTTCGGGGGTGACCACGGACTCCGGGGTGGGCATGGTCATGTCAGCGGCCTCCCTCGATGCTCAGCACGATGCGGCCTCGGTCGGGGCGATTCATGTCGTCGTCGCAGACGGCCACCTCGGTGCGGCTCATCACCAGCACGGTGCTGACCGTCCCAGATGGGTCGGTCAGGCGCCGCGCCTCGGTCACCGATACGGCGTCGACCTGGGGCAGGGCGGCGACGGTGGCAGTGACGGTCGACAGGTACACGCTGGCGCCCATCAAGTGCGCTCCGGGAGCGAAAAGTCCTGGGGCCGAGGGAGTTCCGGGGCGGAGGCTGGCGAGGATCGCGGCCCGCGCGGAGTCGGGGTCGCTGCCGGGATAGAGGCAGACCGTCAACGCGATCAGGATGCCGACCGGGGTAGCGGGTGTGGTGATGACTTCCGTTCCACACATCCGCACACCGTCGAGAGTCGACTGCACGGTCGATGCCAGTGCGGCGGCCGCCACCGGGTCGGCGGTATCACCGAGATCGGTTTCGTGGGACTCGTACGCGACGGAGCCGACCGGCCAGGAACCTGACCACGACCGGGTGGCGGTGGCTCGTTCGATGCCGGGTATCTCGATGGCGAATGTGGGCAGGTCGCTGACCAGCACAGCGCGGCGGGGGACCACCGCGTACGCCTGCGGGGCATCGCGGCGGACGTCGTCCAGCGACGTCGCCGCGACTCCACCGCGGCCGGGGGTGATGTTGCGGGCCGTCACGACGGCAGTGGTGGAGTCTTCGACGTCGAGCCAGACGCACGGTGCGCCGACCGGGGTGGTGCTGCGGATCAGCCGATGGGTGGCGTTGGCAGCGGCATTGCCGGCCGGACCCGCGCCGACCTGGTAGCGGGCTGTCACCACGCTGCCCGAAGGCGGGGTCAGCCCGAGTGCGCCGGTGCGGAAGCGGAGCCGGGCGGGCAGCTCGTCGTCCGCGTCGACGACGACCGAGAATCCTCCCGCGGGGGCACGCAGCAGGCTGGTCACCCGGGTGGCCGGCACCGTCATCTTGTTGGGCAGCGTCACGCTGACCTCGAGCAGCCACGGCCGGCCCCCCGGTCTGTGGGACAGCCCGGGCGAGGCTTCGGGCCCGGCGCTGACCATGAGGTAGTCGCTGACCTGCTCGGTCGCCGGGTCGGCGATCCGGCCGGTGAGGCGGTCGACCGGCACCAGCGTGGCCGGGCCGTCGACCGGCAGACCGTGGTGAGCGCTGAAGAGCCCGAGTCGCGCGACTCCGACCCGCATGCCGCCGCGCATCTCGACGCTGGCCGGCACCGCCGTGCGCAGCGCCTCGGCGCCGTCCCAGAAGACGCGCACCAGCGGCAGTGCCGGCCGCAGGGGATCGGTGAACGCGACGGCCGACGTGACGCGCACGACCTGTGCGGGCCGGCTGGCCAGCGGCGGGCGTGGCCATTGCGGTGCTGCTGTCGGCGTGGCAGCGCGGGCCCAGTCGCGCTGCGCTTGGAGGTTGTCGACAGCGACGACCTCGAAGCCCAGCAGCGCGCCGGCCGGTAGCCAATCGGCGAGCGGTATGCCGGCGGACTGCGCCGGCCGGACAAGTACCGCGCTGGTCGCGCCTGCGGAGAGCACGGCGTCGTCTTCGGCCCAGTCGTACAGCGCGACCTCGGCGTGGCTGTGGTAGACCCTGGCCGGGGTTTCCAGCGTGAAGCACGTCGCTGCCGCGGTGACGGGCTCGTCGGCTGCGGCGTCGGTGGCCACGTCGCCGGCGAGGACGTCGACGTGCGGATCGCTGCCGGCCGAGTCGGCAACGATCACCTGGACCGTGGTGGCAGCGCTGATCGCCGGGTACACCGGGTAATCGACAGTGCGGGCCAGGCGCGTGACGTTGGCGCGCCGGCGCGCCGTGGCCAGCCACATCTCGGTGGCGACACGGTCCAGCCGGTAGTGCAGGAGGTCCCCGAGGTGCGCAAACAGCTCGACGAGGGTCACCGTGAAGTCGGCCACCGAGGCATCGGCCGTGGGATCTTCGAATGTCAGGCGTTCCATCAGCATCGCGCGCAACGCGGGGTAGTCGCGAGCCAGGGTGTCGTAATCGGGAGCGATGTTTCTGGCCGGTGGCGGCGGTACCTCGGTGCAGTCACCGCGGTCACCGCATTCGGGGCGCAGACCCAGGGGCAGGTACACGCGCAGCGGGTCGACCGGCACGCCGAGTGCTGTGGTTGCCGCGGGGTCCAATCGCAGCTGGTACACCCCGCGCCCGGGCCGCACGGTGTCGAGCGACAGGGTCAGGTGCGCCGGGATCGGGGTGCCGTCGGCATCGGTCGTCGCGGGAACCGTCGCGACCGCGGTGATGCCGGGTCGAGGTGCTCCCGGCGCCGGGCGCAACGACCACAGGGCCGGGTCGATCAACGCGGCCGGCGGGTCACCGTAGAGCCACACGTCGATCACCCGGCCGGCGGCGGTGAGCCGCGCGGTACCGGCGCGCAGCCCGACGACGTTGTCGACGCTGTCGAACAGTTCCTTGGGGCGTTCCACTGCCGTGGCAGTGGGCTGCTGGGGCAGTGTGTACTGGTCGGGGGCGGGCGTCGTCATGGCCCGACCTTGGGGAGTTCGGCGGTCACCGTCCGCGGTTCACCGGCGGGCAGCGGCCGGTAGGTGATGTGTGCGGCCAGGGTGCTGTCACTGATGTCGACCTGTACGTCCTGGACCTGGATGCGGTCGCCGAGAGCGTCCATCAGACTACCGCGAACGCGGGCGATGACGGTGGGTTCGAGGCTCAGCGACAGTGGTTCGAACAGGGCCGAGGCGCCCAGGCCCGCGCCGAAGCCGGGGTGATGCAGACGCTCGTTCGGGCCGGTCAGCACGACGGCGCGGACGAGGTCGTCCAGGTGCTGCAGATAGTCGGCCGGGACCAGCCGGCGTCCGACGATGCGCCACGGCGCGCGCGTGATCATCATGTTCCTGTCGCTGCGGTCTGGGCGGGCGCGAGGACGACGGGCCCCTGCGGGGCATTGGCTCCGTTCATGCACATGCCGACGCTGGCGGTGGTGAGTACGGCGGCGCCGCCGGCGGTGCATGCGGTCGAGGTGCTGCTCCAGCTCACCGAGAGACAGGGACTGGGGTTGGAACCGACCGTGAAGGGGCAGCCGGTGATGAGCACTGTGTCGGCTTCGGTGCACACCTCGGCGCCGGCGGTGACGGCGATCTGTGAGGGCACGATGGTGCCCTGTCCGCCGTGCGGGCAGGTGATGGTCGCGTTGGTGGTCAGCAGCGGCGCGCTCATCGGCGGGCTCCCGGGCGCGTCACTGTGTCACCTTGAAGGATTCGCCGTTGAGGCTGATGATGCTGCCCTGCAGCGTCAGGGTGGCACCCTGCCCGTTGTCGAGGGTGATGCCGTTGTCGTCGAGCGTCAGACTGGCTCCGCCGGACGCGGACAGGGTGATCGAGGTGCTGTCGTCGGACACTTCGACCCGGTGGCCACCAGGCGTGACGAGCACGATGGTGCCCGGGCCCGCGCCCGCGACGCCGTTGCCGTTGGTCCAGTACGCACCGGACCACACGGGAGGCTTTCCCAGGTCCCCGGCCGGCCATTCGACCCATACCGGGGCCCCGACCGGCGGCACCATCGCCAGGCCGACACCGTCCCCGGCGTACGGCAGCGCGGGCAAGCACCAGCCGGTGGAGCCCGAAAGCACATCGGGCACCTGGACATTGAGGCGGCCGATTCCCGCGGGGTCGTCGTTGTCCAGGACGACCCCGGCGAACTTCCCGAGATAGCGGTCACTCATGTCGAACCGTCTTCCCGGCCGAGGCGATCACAATGACACCGCCGCGGACAGGGCAGCACCCAGGCCGCCGCCAGTTGACGCCGTCGGGTCGCCGAGCGCATTGCGCGTCAGCGACACGTTTTGGGTGTGCCCGCCGGGTGTGACGGTGTGGCGCACGGACTTGACCAGCCACGGACCCGACACGAGGTCACCGAGACCCCGAACCTGCACGGTGCGCCGAGCCCGCACCAGCGGCATGTTGGGCGTCGACAGGGACACCGACAGGGACGCGGCGAACGCGCTGTGCTCGGCCAGGACGCGCGCGGCAACGTCGGGCGGTTGGGTGCCCGCCAGATCGGCCGGGTCGCGCAGCACCGTCACCGCCCCGCCCAGCGATTGGGTGCCCATCGCGTTGCCGGTGCCGTCGTTGTCGGCGATCTGCTGGCTGCCCGAGCCGTCGACGCCGTGGGTGAATTTGACCTTCTGCCCGGCGACGAGTTGTACCGACACGTTGGCGGTGCCGCCGTGTTCGCCGTAACCGAGGTTGAGAGTGGTGGCCGGCGTCGCCAGCGGATCGATGTGGTCGAAGACGCCGACGAGTTGACCGTCGCGCTGTTCGAGGTAGACATCGAAGTCGTTCCGGGCGGCCAGTGCCTTGAGGTAGGACCAATCGGTCCCACGCTGGTGTGGCGTGAATCGGTCGGTGCCGTCGGGTGCGGGGGTGGTGCCGACCTGTGGGGTCGCGACGGGGCCGAGCAGGGTGCGGGCGATGTCGGCGTCACTGACTCCGCCCCAGTCGTGGTCGTGGTCTTCTCGGTCCAGGTCGGCGCTGGAATCCAGGCCGGCGATGGTCAGGGTGGAGGAGCCGCCCGCGGAGAGGTTCCACGAGGCGGTGGTGGCACGGGCGGGCACGACCAGCGAGTCAGGGCCACGGCTCAGCGAAATCTGGAACGGGGCGAACGGTGCCACCAGGGAGTCGAGGGGGCTGGTCCAATGGCTGGTGCTGTCGGCCAGGGCACTGACCACGATGGTCACTTGGGTTTGGCTGCCGATGGCTTCGGACACGTCGACCGATAGCACCCGGGCCAGGTCGGCGTCGGGAATGGGCGCTCCGTTGACGGTGACGCTCACGCTGGTGTCAGCCATTGGGCATGCCGATCGACGTGCCGGGTTCGGTGTCGGTGAGCGCGTCCTGCCAGGGGTTGGTGTCGGCGATGCGCCACCAGCCGGTGCTGTCGCCCAGGACGGTTGCGGCCAGCAGGTCCAGCCGGTCGCCGGCGCGTGCGGTGTAGCGCAGGGCTTCGGGCAGGGCGGGCGCGATCCGCGGAACTCCGAGCGCACGGGTGCTGCCGTCGTCCTGGGGCGCGGAGATGGTCGCCTGGCCGGCGTAGCGCGAGGTGGTCACAGCATCAGCTCCACGCCTTGGGCAACGCCGGCGATGGCCAGGGCGCTGCGTGCGGCTTGATAGGCGTTGGCCAGGAAGTTGGCCATCTTGACGTCGCTCGGCAGATCGGCGGGGCGCAGCACGGTCAGACTGAGGTCCACGTTGGCCTGCACCGGCAACAGCAGTGAGTTGAAGCCCGTTTCGTGTGCGCTGAAGCTGTCGATGCGCACCGGCACGATGCGGGCCGGGCTCCAGGCGAGCACCACCAGCGGTAGCGACGGCGCCGGGATCGGTGCCGCGGACGCGCCTCCTCCGGTCAGCGAGCTCACCGCGCCGCTGACCGCGCCGACCAGCGCACCGAGGACACCGGCGGCCCCGGCCGGCTCCATCATCGCTTCCAGCGTCGCCAGCAGGGGCTGTACGCCCATCGCCCCTGTGATCGGCTTGTCCACCGCGTCGATGCCGTCCAGTTCGATCTTCATGGTGTATTTCTCGACCGGCGCCTGGGCGACTCGCAGCGCCGGCCCGCCCTGAGCACCGCCACTTACGGTGAGCACGCGCGTCACCTCTGCCGGGTTGTATTGGAACGGCACGAAGGTGGGCACCAGCCCGATGTCAGGGTCGGAGAACGAGATGAGCATGCCCCGCATCACGGGCGGGCCTGCGCTCTGGTCGCGGCGCGGACCGCTGCGGCGACGCTGGATGCGATGGTCGCCTCAGGACCCTGCGGCAGCGCGCGGCCGGACAGGGCGGCTTCCATCGTGGGCCGGAGCAACCCGGGATTGGGTGTGCTGTCCACGGTGACGTCGAGGCGGTTCAGATGGGTCATCGTTGCCTCCAGGTGCGGCCGTTCTTGGCCATCTCGTGTCGGATGGCGTGCAGGAGATGCGCATTGGTGACGGGCGTCGCGTCGTTGGCCGCGAAGACCAGGGCTGCGAGTGCGGCGGCGCGGATGCAGGCTCCGGACAGTTCGGCGTCGGCGACGGCGCTCAGGTCGACGTCGTCGGCACAGGTGGGCGCGGGCAACAACGTGTTCCAGATCGCCAGGCGGGCCTGGACGTCGGGTAGGTCGAAGCGCACGGAGACGCGGATACGGCGCTGAAATCCGTCGTCGAGCGCGGCGGGTCGGTTCGTCGCGAGCAGCACCAGGCCGTCGTGGAGTTCGACGCGCTGCAGGAGGTGATCGATTTCGAGGTTGGCGTAGCGGTCGCGGGCGTCGGTGATCTCACCGCGGCGGCCGAACACCCCTTCGGCTTCGTCGAACAGCAGGACGGCGCCACCGCGCGCCGATTCGGTGAGCAACCGGTCGATGTTGTGGGAGGTCTCGCCGAGCCATTTGCTGACCACGCGAGCCAGGTCGACGATCCACAGGTCGCGATCGAGTTCAGCGGCGAGGGCTTCGGCGGCGGCCGTCTTCCCGGTGCCGGACGGCCCGTGGAACAGGCCGATGACCGCGCGGCCGCGGACGGCTCCGCCGGGCCACGCGCTGGTGACGGCAGCGCTGTGCCGGGCGTGCGCCAGGATGTCGTGCAGGCCGGTCTGGGTCTCGTCGGTGAACACGAGATCGCGCAGCCGTACCGACGGCGGCAGGAGGCGTGCCAGCCCTTCGATGCGGTGTTGCGGGTGTGCCCGTACGGCGTTGTGCAGGTCGGCGATGGTGACGTGTCGCCCGGCCACCTCGGCCGCTGCGCGGGCGCTGTGGTGAAGGGAATCGATGGTGGCTTCGGGCAGGCGCATACGGGCCGCGAGTTCGCCGGCCGCCGACGTGTCCAGCCCGCAGTGCCCGAGTACGCGTCGCCACGCGCGGTGCACACCGTCGTTGTCGATGGGTGCTACGTCGACGGTCTGCCAGCCGGGGGAGACGGCGGCGCCCGCGTCCGCGAGCCGCAGCGCGGTCGCGGGGTGGCTGCCGGCGCCGACCGCCAGCACATGGCCGAGCCGCGCCAGGAGTTCGGTCTCGGCCACCGGCCGCTCCGCTGCGGGTGCGGTGTCGACGAACTCGACGTGCCGGCCGGTGGCGGCGGCCACAGCGGTGGCCACAACGGCGCCGTCTTCGCTGTCACCGCAGCGGACGCAGACCCGGTGTCCCGCTTGTAGCAGCGCGGCGGCGCGCGCGACGGGATTCCGAAGCCGGGGGGTCACCGGCTCGACAGGTTGGACGGCAGGCCGGTACCCGTCCAGGGCCAGTGCCGCCGTTGCGGTCAGCCTGATCGGTGATTCGGCGTCGGGTACCGGGCGCAGTACCCCGGCGGCCACGATGCCCGAATCGGTGGGCAGCGCGAGCGGGATCCGCAGGCCGTGATGCACCAGCAACAGCCGCAGGATCGCCAGGCTCGGGTAGCGTCGGCCGGCGTCGTCGTGCAGGTGTCCGAAGGCGGTGGCCAGACCGGGGTCGGCGACGGACCACCAGGCGGCGGCGACCAGCGCCTCTTCGATCGCCGAGGTGCACAGGGCGCCGAGGACATCGGATTCGTCCGCGACCCGCTCCGGCGCGGGGCACCACCCACGGCGGTCGCCCCGGTTCGCGTCTGCGGCGAGTCCGGTGAGGGCGTCCTGGAACAGTGCCCGGTAGTGCAACAGTGCCGTCGGGTACGCCTCCGGTGCGTCGGCGCCGTCCTGGGCCACGCGGGCCGTCGTCATGGCGCCACCGCCAAGTCGGTCGGGGGACCGGTCACGGTGCCGGAGGTGACGGACACGCCGATGCTCTGCCCGGCGTAGTCGCCGACACCGGCCGGCACGGTTGCAGTGACAGTGGCTGCGCCTGCGGGTGTGTACGGCACCGACATGCCGAGGAAGTTCACGGTTCCGGTCGGCAGCACGTGAGCCACCTGGAGGGTGGCGGGTTGGCCGGCGTGCAAGGGTGCGGCGGCACTGATCACGGCCGGTGCGACGGTCAATGCGGCGGCTGCGGTCCCCGCCGGCAGCCCCGACGCCAGGTTGGTGACGGTGAGGACGCGCATACCCGGGACGAGTTGGTTGTTGGGCAGGGTCACCGAGAGGCCGGCCGCCGATGGCACGGCGGTGAGCCGCCACGGTCCGGTGCTGTGCGTGGTCGCCGGGTTGGGGCGGCCGTCGGTCGGATCGTCTGGATCGCCGGCACTGCGCGACAGCTGTACCAGGACCTGGTCGCCGAGACCGCGGACCACGATCAGCACCGGGTGCGTGTAGCCGGTGATCGGCGGCACGACGGCGCTGACATGTGGACCCACGGAGGGGCTGACCGCGACGACGGGTTCGCGCACCGGTGGACCGGGGGTGAAAGGCACCGGCGACGGAACCAGCAGCAAGCTCACCTCGTAGGCCACCGACACCCGCAGCGATTTGAGACCACTGGCCCACAGTCCGGTGACGGTCTCCAACGGAACCGGGTCCAGCGTGATCCGCAGTGGTTCGATGAGGTTGCGCAGCGCAGCGGCGGTGTCGCCGACGGTGTGGTTCGGCGGGGTGGTGATCACGGTGTCCGGGCCCAGGATCGGGTTCTCGTGCAAAACCTGCATGACCGCGGTGAGCGCGTCGTGGACCGCTTCGATCTCGTTGCCGGCCGGCCTCATCTCGCCGGGATCCGCGGACAGTAGATAGTGCAGCGTCAGGGCCAGCGGGGGACGTCCGCGCCGGGTGGTCCATCCGGTCTGGGGCGGCTCCATGTTGAGGTGCGACGCTGCTGGCGTGATGCGGTAGAGAAACCAGTTCAGCCGTGGTCCGCCAACGGGTCGGTCGAGGGGCCCGGCGGTGACCGCGACCGCGCTCGGAATGGCGTCCCGAGTGATGGCTTGTAGGACCAGGTCCACTCCGGAGAGCACTGCTCCGGGGGCCGGCAGTACGCTCATAGCGGCACCGCCCGTCGTGCAGTCAGGCCGTTGGCGTAGGGCTCCAGGAGAGTCATCGGGTCGGCTGCGGAATCGGACGGCGCGGTGACGTGCACGTGGATCTCGCCAATCGACACAGGCGGCGATACGTCCGGGGCGGTCGACGGCCCCGTGGTGGGGGCATCGGGTATGCGCTGCGGCTGTTCGGGCTGAGCGGCCGTGGACAGGGATGCTGCGTCGGTGGACGCGTGGGCGCGCGTGGCGGCGATCGGCTCAGGCGGGGCCTCGGGGGCGACGGGTTCGCGGATGCTGCGGCGGGTGAAGTGCGTAGCAGCAGGAATGTCGGTCGGCGCCGGTGGCGTGTCGGGGCGGATGGGCGGTGGTGCTGCGGCGGGCATCGATGCCGGTCGATCCGAGGGCGTCGGCCTGTGGGGCGCGACGCGGGGTGGGGCATCGTGCGCGCGAATTACTCGAAGAGTGGTTGCCGCAGGCTGCGACGGCGGTGGTAGCAGCGGTGGCTGGGGTGGGCTGAGGGTCGGTGGTAGCGGGGATTGTCGCGCTGCGGGCGAAGACCGGTCGTGTCGACCGGCGTCGGCGGCCGGGGGCGGTGCCGCTGGTGGTGCCGTGGGCGGCTCGGTGGGGCGCGGTATGGCGGGCGGCCGCGGCGGCGGGACAGTGTGGTCGGCCGGCGAGTTGATGGCAGTCGGCGCGGTGACCTGCTCGGCGACGGGCGCGACCGGCGGCTGTTGGGCCGCCGCGTCGGATCCCGGGCGAACTGGTGGACGCTGTGCGCGGGCGATCAGCCCCCGCACGGCGGCACTTCGGGTTTCACGGGACGTGACGGTCATCGGCCCTCGCCGCGGGCCAGTGCTGCCAGCCGTCTGCGCCGTGCTTCGGGAAGAGCTTCGATGCTGGCCAAGTCCCAGCCGTACTGCGAAGCCAGCAGGTGCACCTCGACGTCGGCCTCGGCTGCCGCGGCTGCTACTGCGGAGGTCACCAGGCACTGCACATCGACGAATTCCGTTATCCGCGTGCCGCATTCGATACACGAGAACTCGACCGCGCCGCACAGTGATTGTTCAGCCCAATCGAGTGCCGCGCTGTCACGAGGCTCCTCGGCGGGACCCACCGCGCACCGCTCCACCAGGATCCGGCTGGCGGCGTCGGGGTCGGTCGGTAGGCCGACGAGGTCGGTTGCGGCGGGCTCCCGGACACCGGCGCCAGGGCCGCACCATCCCGATCTCGGTGCATAGTCGGGCACATCGGACGGCCCCAGTGGCAGCTCGTTGAGCACTCCGCAGTCCGCGCAGGAGACGACGAGTTCGAGATCGGTGCCGAGGACCGCACGGTGGGCCTGCAGTAGCAGTCGGTCGACGATGCCCAACGGGAGTGCCGGGGAATCGTCGACTCCGCACGCACTGAGTATCGCCAGTGCCTGCACGAGTTCTCCGTCGGCAACATCCAAGTCTCGCAACAGTTTCAACCGCGATAGTGGGAAGCCGCCGTGGCCGGCCGGCAGCGTGATGTCTGCGGCCGGCGCGGTGTCTGTGCAACCGGCGCCGCTGCTCACGGGATCACACGCTCAGCTCTTTGGGCTCCGTTACCGACGTATCGCGCTCCCAGCCTTCGGTCTCGAGTTTGATCGATTGGATTGCGGTGGCGGCGGTAGCCGCATCCATCGCGGGCAGGGCGGTGTATTCGGACACCCAGCAGCGGAACAGGTGGTAGCTGATGACCTGTTGGCCCGCTTCGTTGAAGACGTCGACAGTGATGTCCTTGCGGAAGTCCGGCAAAGAGATGCCAGGTGCGGTGATGCTGCTCACCTTGTTGGCCCAGGCTTCGAATGCGGGGTCATGGGTCACGCCGCGTTCGAGGGTGACCGACGAGTACGTGGTCAGGCCAGGGCTGCGCCGGTCGTGCGAAGGGTCACCGCCGACCCGGTGGGAGACCGGTGCCGTCGCCCGCGTGAGTGCTGACATCTTGGACAGCCCGGCGACGTACACGCCGTCCCATTTCACCCGGAACATGTGCGTCTTGTAGGGGTCGTGTCGCTTCGGGTTGACAGTGAATTCGGCCATGTCAGTCTCCGGTGTTGATGATCTGGGTGATGGTGACGACGACGAACTCGGCGGGTTTCAGGGGGGCGAAACCGACGACGACATTCACGCGGCCGGCGTCGATCTCTGGCTGGGGGTTGACGGTGCCGTCGCACGTGACGAAGTAGCTGTCGGATTCGGCCTGGGACTCGGACTGTTGGAAGGCGCCCTGCCTGAACAGGCCACGCATGAACGCCCCGACAGCGAGCCGCAACTGGCCCCAGAGCACCGGGTCGTTGGGCTCGAATACCGCGAATTGGGTGCCGAGATAAAGGCTGGCTTCGATGTAATTCGTGAGGCGGCGGATCGGCACGTATTTGAATGGGTCACCGCGGAGGTCCGAGCCGGCGAGCGTTCGTGAGCCCCAGACGACCAGGCCGGCCCCGGGGAAACTTCGTAATACGTTGACGCTGAACGGGTTCAGATCACCAGAGGTCTTGTCGCTGGTTGGATGGGCGGTCGAGATCGCGCCCGCGACCCCGGCGGCCAGACCGGCAGGTGCTTTCCACACCCCGCGTTGGCTGTCGGTGCGCGCCATGATTCCGGCGAGTGCACCCGAGGGTGGCAGCCCCGCGGGCGTCGAGGCCGCGGTGATCAGCCGCGGCCAGTACAGTGCGCCGTACTGCCCTGCGGCGGCGAACAGTCCCGCAGTGCTCACCGCATTGGCCGCAGTGACGCTCGGGTCGGGGTCGACGAGCAGGAATGCGTACTGGGTCTGGCAGTAGGCCAGCGCGGTGCTGACGGCGTCGACGTTGACGGTCGTCACTCCGGGTAGGCACAGCAGGTTGAACCGTGGAAAGTTGAGGGTGTCGAGGGCCAGCATGCCCTCGCCTTCGGTGGCCGAGACGATGGAATTGGCGTCGACGTTGGAGCCGTCGCTGCCGTTGGCGAGCCCGGCGGCCGCGGCGACCGCGGGACGGTCGGCGGCACTGCCGGAGACTTCGGTCCCGCCGGCCGCGACGCCCATCGTCAGCCGGCTGCTGGCGTCCTGAGCGCCGCTCAGTCCGACGACCACGGCACTGTCCGCCCCGTTGGTGTTGCTGGTGAGCACGAGTTTTCCGCCGTCGTCGGACGCCGTCAGGGGCAGGCCTGCGGCGTTGATGAACCCGACGAGGTCGGTGGTGTTGTGGGAATCGGTCGCGGTGCCGGTCGGGAAGAGCACGAGATCCTGTGGCGCACCCTGGTTGATGGACACGCGGAGTGTTCGCTGGGCCAGGCCCACGACGCCTGCCGAGAGATCGTTCTTGCTCGTGGAATGTCCTGCGGACGCGGTGGTTTCGGCGCCAGAGACCTCCGCGGAGACAAGCGCGCTGCCGGCCAGGGCGGTGGTGACGAAGCGCGGATGGCTTGGCGACATCGACAGCTCGCTCCAGGTCTCGCGGGCGAGCAGCGAGGCGGCCCCGACGCCGGGCGCCCAATTACTGATCGTGAGGTTGAACCGGTCATTGGGGTTGACACTTGCGGCCGTGACTTGGGCAAAGATGCCGGTCTGGGCGGCGCCCGAGCCGGTCCCGTTCGCCCATGCGCCCCGGCTCTTCGCGGTGAGGGTGACTTGGACCCCGTTGGCTGCGGCCAATGCGCGGGACGCAGGTAGCGCATCGGATGCGAGTGCGCGCACGACGACCGCCTGGCTGCCGCCATTGGCGAAGAACTGCGAAACCGCGTGCCCCATCGGATGGTCTGTGGCGTCGATGGAGTCGCCGAATGTTCGTACGAAGTCGGCGAAACTGCCGATGGCGGTCGGGGTATCCGCCGGTCCCTTTCGGGCGGCCCCGACGAATGCGGTCACCGAGGTTGACACCCCCGAGATCACATGCGAGCTCGACATCTGTTCGACGATGTAGACCCCGGGATACGTAGTTTGGACGGGCATCTGCTGCCTCCATCGCGGAGTGATGACATGGACATTCGATCCATGGTGAATACCGATAATGGTAAAGACGTGATGGCGCTGTGAAAACCATTCTGATCGCAATTGATTGCGCATTTACGAAGAAACTATAGGACGGCTAGAAATAGAGTGCGACTTGCCCCGCTGCGGGTCGGAATTGATTCCCGCGGCACTGGGTTCAGTATTTGATCTTGAAATCAAATTTGGGGCCTCTGATGAGGCGGCAATGGCGCGTCAAGACAGCCGGCAAATTGTAGCGGCAGCCGCGTCGTGGATCGACGTTATTGCAATGTTGGCGATGAGCCTTGACAACGACTAGTGCGGCGCGGTGACGGCCTCGACGGATGGGGGCGAAGGAGCGCTAGACCCGTTGGGGTGCTATGCAACCGCTACGGAAATGCCGAGGCCTCGCCACCGTGCTGGTGGCGAGGCCTCGACCTGATAGGAATACGTCGGGATTCGAACCCCGGGTCAAGAACAACTAGGAACCAGACGCCTGCGACCGTGCAGAATGACGCATCCGAGAACACTCTATCTTCGATGGGTTGGACGATTCAAGGGTCGGCGTGCCACAGTCGTCACAAGTGTATCGACGGTCCAATTGCCTCACGGTGGTCGCCGAGAATCGGCGTCGGATATAGGGCCATATTATCGGGTCTGTATAAATGATTGTGCGGAGCGGCTTTGTGGACGGCGAATTTCATAAATGGGATTTTTGCCAGATGCGCATTTTGGTGCACAAATTCCGGCGCTTATCTGTCGGTGAAACGGCATTCCGGCGGGGGGATTCTGGAATTTTTGCTGCTGGAATGCCGTTTCTGCGCGGAGGCGGCCGTTGAACGGGCACAATGCGCAGGTTCATAGGAGGGGTGATGAGCGACGGCGCAGATTCGCCCGCAATGCGGCAGCGCGTCGAAGACCGCTACCGGCAGCTGGCCGAGCTGCGCCAGCTGCGGCCCATCGTCGCCGTCGTGAACCGCTTCACCGAGATCGACGGCGGCACGCTGGGCACCGTGGTGTCGGTGCAGCTGTTCACCACGGTCATCCCGCTGGCGATCATCGGCTTCAGCTACCTGACCGGGTTCGCCGACAGCGCCAGCCCCGGCATCGTGGTGAGTCGGCAGCTCGGGCTGGCGTCGCCGCTGACCGACCATGTCCGAGCCGCCTTCGGCCGCGCGTCGGGTCTGCGGTCCAACTGGACGTTCTTCGGCGTCGCGAGCTTCCTGGTGTGGGGCATCCCGATGTCGATGACCATTGCCGGCATCTTTGCCAAGGCCTGGCGCCGCGAACCGTTCGGCTGGGGCGGCAAGCTGTGGCGCGGCGTGACGTGGTTCGTCCTGTATCTGACGATGATCGGGGTGCGCGAACGGATCGCGTTCGGTGCCGAGCACCACGGGTGGAGTCAGATTCTGCTCTTCGCGGTGTCGCTGATCCCGGTCTGGATCTTCTGGACGATCACTCCGGCGCTCCTCGTGCGCGACGGCGGCCGCGCCTGGCGTGCGCTGCTGCTCGCGGGGTTGGCGGGCGTCGTCATCGAGGGCACCGTCCTGCCGCTGGCCGCCCGGATGATCTTTCCGCCGCTGCTGCGCGGGTGGGACGACTTCGGGCCGATCGGCGTGGCGATGGCGCTGCTCACGTGGTGCGGCATCAGCGGCGCCGGCTGGGTCGTCACGGCGTGCGTCGGGGCGGTGCTGTGGGAGCGGACGGCGCCGTCGCGCACGGTCATCGAGGCCGAGACGGATGAGCGCCCCCGACAGGACTCGAACCTGCAACCTACGGAGTAGAAATCCGCTGCGCTATCCATTGCGCCACGGGGGCAAGTAGACGATACGTGACTGGAAACCGACCGGGCGTCGCCACTCTGGCTACCTGTAGTCCTGGTCTCAGCAGGCTGCTCGGTCGTTTCTTTCCGACCTCAGATGACAGCTGCGTTGGCCACCGAGCTTGTCGGGGTCGTCAACTAGCCTCCAACCGATGGCCAGGCATCACACGAAGGACAAGGGCGACCTGGGGGTCGCCAAGGCCCACGCGGACTTGGCGGCCAAGGGATACACGGTCCTCTTCCCGGCAACTGAGCATGCGCCATTCGACCTGGTGGCGTATGGGGCGGGGGAGTTCCACCGCCTCCAGATCAAGTACCGGTCTGCGCGCGCTGGTGCAATCACGGTCAAGTTCCGATCGACGTGGGCGGACCGCAAAGGTACCCACACGACCGTGACCGATAAGGAATCGATCGATGCACTTTGCATCTACTGTCCCGACACGGACGAGTGCTACTACGTGGACCCCTCAGCACACAACTACTCCGTGACGCTGCGAGTCACACCAAGCAAGAACAGTCAGCAGTCGGGAGTTCTTGACGCCGCCGAGTTTCGTGACCTGAAGCCACGGAATCGACGTGTCATTGGTGATGTGTTTTCGGCGTAAACCTGTTCGTCTGCAAAGTTCTGGCGGGGCCAACTCGGAGTGGGCATCGCAACAGCGGTATTGCCCGCGCCCTCCCCGGCGGCGGACTAGCGTTAGGGTCCAGCGCTGGGCAACGACGGAGGAGAGCGACAGCCATGAGCGACGTGCCGGACTTTGACACGGCCGGGTTGCCCGAAGAGTTGAGTGCGGTTGATCAGTTGATGCATCGCGGGGAGGCCAATCCGCGCACCCGGTCCGGCATCATGGGCGTCGAACTGCTGGACGTCACCCCGGACTGGGAGCGGTACCGCGCGGGGTTCGAGCAGGCGTCCCGCAAGGCCATCCGCCTGCGGCAGAAGGTCGTGATGCCGAGCCTGCCGACGGCGGCGGCGCGCTGGGTCGTCGACCCCGACTTCAATCTGGATTTCCACGTGCGGCGCGTGCGTGCCCCCGGCGCGGGAACGCTGCGTGAGGTCTTCGACTTCGCCGAGCTGGCGCTGCAGTCGCCGCTCGACATCTCCCGTCCGCTGTGGACGGCCACGTTGGTCGAAGGGCTGGCCGGCGGTGGCGCCGCGAACATCGTGCACATGAGCCACGCCGTCACCGACGGTGTGGGCAGCATGGAGATGTTCGCGAACCTCTACGACCTCGAGCGCGATCCCGCGCCGCGGCCGTCGGCGCCGTTGCCGATCCCCGAAGACCTGTCGCCGAACGACCTTGCGCGCCAGGGCATCAACGCGTTACCGAAGGGCATCGCCAACAACGTGCTCGACGTGACGCGCGGCGCGGCCGGGCTGCTCGGGCGCATGATGCGCGACCCGGCCGACGCGGTCGGCGGGGTGGTCGACTACGTCCGGTCGAGCCGGCGGGTGATGACGCCCGCGGCGCCACCGTCGCCGGTGCTGCGCCGCCGCGGTCTGGCGTCGCGCAGCGAGGCGATCGACATCAAATTCAGCGATCTGCACAAGGCGTCCAAGGCCGCCGAGGGCTCCATCAACGACGCCTATCTCGCCGCGCTGTGCGGCGCGCTGCGCCGCTACCACGAGGCCAAGGGCATCCCGGTGGCGACGCTGCCGATGGCGGTGCCGGTGAACGTGCGCTCCGACTCGGACCCCGCGGGTGGCAACAGGTTTGCGGGGGTGAACATCGCCGCGCCCATCGGCGTCGTCGACCCGCGCAAGCGCATCCAGAAGGTGCGCGCCCAGATGACCCGCAAGCGCGAGGAGCGCGCCATCGAGGTGGTGGGTGTCGTCGCGCCGTTGCTGAACCTGGTGCCGGACCCGCTGCTCGAGTCCATGGCCGGCTCGGTGGTCAATTCCGATGTGCAGGCCAGCAACGTGCCCGGCCCGCCGATCGACACCTACATCGCCGGCGCAAAGGTGCTGCGGCACTACGGAATCGGGCCCCTGCCCGGTGTCGCGATGATGGCGGTGCTCATCTCGCGCAGCGGCTGGGTCACCATCAGCACCCGCTACGACCGGGCATCGATCAACGATCCCGAGCTGTGGGCCCGCTGCCTGCTCGACGGATTCAACGAGGTGCTGGCCCTGGGCGGGGACGGCCGGGCCATTCCGGCGTCGTTCGCGCTGTCGGACGAACAGGCCGAGCCGGCAGTGAACGGGGGTGCCGCACAATGAGTTCGGACGACGACTACGCGGGCGAGTTCCGCAACGCCCGGCTGCCGGGCTCGGTGGCGGAGATTCTGGCCAGCCCCGAGGGGCCGGAGGTCGGCGCGTTCTTCGACATGGACGGCACCCTGGTCGCCGGGTTCACCGGCGTGATCATGACGCAGGACCGGTTGCGCCGCCGCCAGATGGGCGTCGGTGAGTTCATCGGCATGGTGCAGGCCGCGGTGAACCATCAGCTGGGACGCGCCGAGTTCGAGGACCTGATCGGCCGGGGCGCGCGGATGCTGAACGGCAATTCGCTCAGTGACCTCGACGAGCTGGGCGAGCGGCTGTTCATCCAGCACATCAAGAAGCGGATCTATCCCGAGATGCGCGAGCTCGTCCGCGCGCACCAGGCGCGCGGGCACACCGTCGTGCTGAGCTCGTCGGCGCTGACGGTCCAGGTGGAACCAGTGGCGAACTTCCTGGGCATCAAGAACGTGCTGTGCAACAAGTTCGAGACGAACGAGGACGGACTCATCACCGGTGAGGTGGTCCGGCCGGTGCTGTGGGGGCCCGGAAAGGCCAACGCCGCACAGCATTTCGCCGCGAACAACGGTGTCGACCTGGCGAAGAGCTACTTCTATGCCGACGGCGACGAAGACGTCGCCCTGATGTACCTGGTCGGCAATCCACGGCCCACCAATCCGGCGGCGAAACTGGAATCGGTTGCGGCCAAGCGTGGTTGGCCGGTGCTGAAGTTCTCCAGCCGCAGTGGCAGCAGCCCCATCGCCCAGCTCCGGACCTTCGCCGGTATCGCGTCGCTGGCGCCGGTCGCCGCCGGTGCGCTCGGGCTCGGGCTGTTGACCGGCAGTCGGCGCACGGGCGTCAACTTCTTCACGTCGGCGTGGAGCAAGGCGTTGATGGCGACCCTGGGCATCGACCTGAACGTGCTCGGCGCGGAGAACCTGCGGGCGCAACGGCCCGCGGTGTTCATCTTCAACCACCGCAACCAGGCCGACCCGATGATCGCCGGCGCACTGGTGAGCGACAACTTCACCTCGGTGGGCAAGAAGGAGCTGGAGAGCAACCCGATCATGGGCACCATCGGCAAGGTGATGGACGCCGCGTTCATCGACCGCGATGATCCCGCCTCGGCCATCGAGAGCCTGCACAAGATGGAAGAGCTTGCCCGCAAGGGCCTTTCGATCCTGATCGCACCCGAGGGCACCCGCCTCGACACCACCGAGGTCGGCGAGTTCAAGAAGGGCCCGTTCCGGATGGCCATGGCCGCCGGAATCCCCGTCGTGCCGATCGTGATCCGCAACGCGGAGGTGATCGCCGCGCGCGATTCGTCGACCTTCCACGCGGGCAAGGTCGATGTCGTCGTGTACCCGCCGATCTCGGTCGAGCACTGGACCCTGGACGACCTGTCGGAGCGCATCGCGGAGGTGCGTCAGCTCTATCTCGACACCCTCCGAAAATGGCCGCACGACAAGGTGCCCGACGCCGCGCTGTACCACCGGACCGCGGCGCCGGCCGAACCTGATGAGTCGCCCGACGACAGCGGCGATGCGCCGCGCAGCGCCAAGGGCCGACGGTGAAGCACACCGCGGACGACCTCGCCAGCTTCGACCCGACGGACGACGCGCTGGTGCTGACCGCGGTCGGCTCGGCTGCCGAGTGGGACCTGCTCAACGACTGGCTGGCGCACCAACGTAAGCAGCACCCGGATACCCGCCTCGAGGTGCTCCGGCTGCCGACCGAGGGCGAGCCCTCGCCCGGCACGCTGGCCCGCCTGGTGGAACTGCTCGGCGCCGACGAAAGCCGGTCGGTGGTACCCGTCCGGGTGTTCTGGGTGCCCGCCGGGCTGCCGACGCGCTCCAAGATCGTGGGGTTGATCTCGGGCCGCGACCGGTATCGGCCACCGGAACTGCTGCAGCGCCGCATCCTGCGCAAGGACCCGCTGCGGGCCCGGGTGGTGGCCGGTGAGCCCGCCACGGTGGGGCAGTTACGGCAGCAGTGGAAAGACACCACGACCGCCGAAAACCCCAGGGAATTCGCCCGTTTCGTGCTGCGCCGGGCCCAGCTCGCCATCGAGCGGGTGGAACTGCGGCTGCTCGGGCCCGAGTACAAGTCGCCGCGGCTGGTCAAGCCCGAGGTGCTGGCGTCGGCGCGGTTCCGGGAGGGCCTGGAGAAAATCCCCGGCGCGACGGTCGAGAAGGCCGGCGAGATGCTCGACGAGCTCTCGACGGGCTGGAGCCGGTTCTCCGTCGACTTCATCCCGAAGATCGGGCGCGCCATCTTCAGTCGCGGTTTCGACCCCAACGTGGACTACGACCGCGAGCAGGTCGAGGCCATGCGGCACGCGCTCGAGCTGCACCCCGCCGTCCTGCTGTTCTCGCACCGGTCCTACCTCGACGGCGTGATCGTGCCGGTGGCAATGCAGGAGAACCGCCTGCCACCGGTGCACACGTTCGCCGGCATCAACCTGGCCTTCGGCCTGATGGGGCCGATCTTCCGGCACTCCGGCGTCATCTTCATCCGGCGCAACATCGCCGGCGACCCGCTCTACAAGTACGTGCTCAAGGAGTACGTCGGGTACATCGTGGAGAAGCGCTTCAACCTCAACTGGTCCATCGAGGGCACCCGCTCCCGGACCGGAAAGATGTTGCCGCCCAAGCTCGGTCTGCTCGCCTACGTCGCCGACGCGTACTTCGACGGCCGCAGCGAGGACATCCTGCTGCAGCCCGTCTCCATCAGCTTCGACCAGCTGCACGAGACGGCCGAATACGCCGCGTACGCCCGCGGCGGCGAGAAGACCCCCGAAGGCCTGAGCTGGCTCTACCACTACATCAAGGCACAGGGCGACCGGAACTTCGGCAAGATCTACGTGCGGTTCCCCAAAGCGGTGTCGATGCGCGAACAGCTGGGGCCGCCGGACGGTGAGATCGCCAACGACCCGGCAGCCAAACGCCTTGCGCTGCAGAAGATGGCGTTCGAGGTGGCCTGGCGCATCCTGCGGGCCACCCCGATCAACGCCACGGCGCTGGTCTCGGCGCTGCTGCTGACCACCCGCGGTCTGGCACTGACGCTGGACCAGCTGCACCACACCCTGCAGGACGCGCTGGACTACCTTGAGCGCAAACAGATTCCGATGACCAACTCGGTCCTGCGGCTGCGTACCCCCGAGGGGGTCCGGGCCGCGCTCGACGCGATGTCCGGCGGGCATCCGGTGACGGCGGTCGACAGTGGCCGGCAGCCGGTCTGGTACATCGCGCCGCAGGACGAACACGAGGCCGCGTTCTACCGCAACACGACCATCGACGCGTTCCTGGAAACCGCCATCGTCGAGTTGGCCATGGCACATGCGGCCAAGGCGGAATCCGATCCGGTGGAGGCCTTCTGGTCGCAGGTGATGCGGTTGCGCGACCTGCTCAAGTTCGAGTTCTACTTCGCCGACTCGGCATCCTTCCGCGAGCACATCGTGGAGGAGATGTCGTGGCAGGCCAATTGCGAGCAGCAGCTGGCCGAGGGCGGCGAGGCCATCTACGCGATGCTGCGGGCCAAGCGCCCGATCATCGCCGGCGCGATGCTGCGGCCGTTCCTGGAGGCCTACGAACTGGTTGCCGACGTCTTGCGGGGTACGCCGCCCGACATCAGTGAGAAGGACCTGACGAAGCGGGCCCTCGGCGTCGGCCGGCAGTACGTCGCACAGGGCCGGATTCGCAGCAACGAGTCGGTGTCGGCGCTGCTGTTCACGACGGCACGACAGGTGGTCGCCGACCAGAAGCTGCTCGAGGCGGCGCCCGATCTGGAAGAGCGGCGCACGGCGTTCCTCGCCGAACTGCGGGCGATCCTCGCGGACCTGGCGACCGTCGACTCGATCGGCTGGATCAAATTCGACGTCCGGGAGCTGCAGCGGCGCAAGGCCAAGAAGGCCATCGACGTCATCGAGGCCGAGTAGTAACCCATCCCGGGTTATCCACAGTTCGCGATTCATCCACAACCGGCGCCGCTCTGGGAGCGGCGCCGGTTCTTTTGTCGGTGCCTGACGGATCAATGGACGCACAGGCCGACGAGAACGCCGGCAACACCGAAATGGATGGAGAAGCACATGTTCGAGACACCCATCACCGTGGTCGGCAACGTCGTCACCGACGTGGTCGCGCGCCGGGCCGGGGAGAGCAACGTCGCCACGTTCCGGATGGCGAGCAATTCGCGGAAGAAGACCGAGGACGGCTGGGAGCCGGGCAACTCGCTGTACGTCACCGTCAACTGCTGGGGCCGGGTGGCCGACGGGGTGGCGGGCCGGCTGTTCAAGGGCGACCCGGTGGTGGTCGTCGGTCACATCTTCACCAACGAGTACCTGGACAAAGAGGGCAACCGGCGGTCGTCGATGGAGGTCAAGGCGACGTCTGTCGGTCCGGACATGGGCCGGTGCCAAGTCAAGATCGATCCCCGGCGGCCGAACCCGATCGAACAGGAGCCATCGCAGGCGGAGCCCGAGGCCGGCCCCGAGTCGCCCGAACCCGAGAACTCCGGCGCGCTGGTGCTGTCGGCATAGGGGAAATACCGGGGCGCCTCACGAGGCCCGTCGCGGGGCGCCCCGACCGCGCCATCGGGCGATTTGGCGGCTTGCCTAGGATGGTCAGCGAGTTTTCGCGGGGCCGCGCCACTTCCAGTGCGCAGGGGCTCGCGCTACGAGAACGCTTCGACGAACAGCCAACGAAAGGCATGACGACGGCATGGCCGAATTCATCTACACGATGCGCAAGGTCCGCAAGGCGCACGGCGACAAGGTCATCCTCGACGACGTCACCCTGAACTTCCTGCCCGGCGCGAAGATCGGTGTCGTCGGCCCCAACGGCGCCGGTAAGTCCAGCGTCCTGAAGATCATGGCCGGCATCGACAAGCCCAACAACGGCGACGCCTTCCTGGCACCCGGCGCCACCGTCGGCATCCTCATGCAGGAGCCCGAACTCGACGAGACCAAGACGGTGCGGGAGAACGTCGAGGCCGGTGTCGCGGTCAAGGCCAAGCTCAACCGGTACAACGAGGTCGCCGAGCTGATGGCCACCGACTACACCGACGAGCTCATGGAAGAGATGGGCAAGCTCCAGGAGGAGCTCGACGCCGCCGACGCGTGGGACATCGACTCGCAGCTGGAGCAGGCCATGGACGCGCTGCGCTGCCCGCCGCCGGACGAGCCCGTCACCCACCTGTCCGGCGGTGAGCGCCGCCGTGTCGCGCTGTGCAAGCTGCTGCTGAGCAAGCCCGACCTGCTACTGCTCGACGAGCCCACCAACCACCTGGACGCCGAGAGCGTGCTGTGGCTGGAGCAGCACCTCGCCGACTACAAGGGCGCCATCCTCGCCGTCACCCACGACCGGTACTTCCTGGACAACGTCGCCGAGTGGATTCTCGAGCTCGACCGCGGCCGCGCCTACCCGTACGAGGGCAACTACTCGACGTACCTGGAGAAGAAGGCCGAGCGTCTCGAGGTTCAGGGCAAGAAGGACCAGAAGCTGCAGAAGCGCCTCAAGGACGAGCTGGCCTGGGTGCGTTCGGGCGCCAAGGCCCGCCAGGCCAAGAACAAGGCCCGCCTCGGACGCTACGAGGAGATGGTCGCCGAGGCCGAGAAGACGCGGAAGCTCGATTTCGAGGAAATCCAGATTCCGACGCCGCCGCGTCTGGGCAATGTCGTGGTGGAGGTCGACAACCTGAAGAAGGGTTTCGACGATCGCGTCCTGATCGAGAACCTGTCCTTCACCCTGCCGCGTAACGGCATCGTCGGCGTCATCGGCCCGAACGGTGTCGGTAAGTCCACCCTCTTCAAGACCATCGTCGGTCTGGAGCAGCCGGACGCCGGCACCGTGAAGGTCGGCGAGACGGTCAAGCTGTCGTACGTCGACCAGAGCCGCGCGGGCATCGACCCGAAGAAGACGGTCTGGGAGGTCGTCTCCGACAAGCTCGACTACATCGAGGTCGGCCAGAACGAGATTCCGTCGCGGGCCTACGTGTCGGCGTTCGGCTTCAAGGGACCCGATCAGCAGAAGCCGGCCGGTGTGCTCTCCGGTGGTGAGCGCAACCGCCTGAACCTGGCGCTGACCCTCAAAGAGGGCGGCAACCTGATCCTGCTCGACGAGCCGACCAACGACCTGGACGTGGAAACGCTGTCTTCGCTGGAGAACGCGCTCGAGCAGTTCCCCGGTTGCGCCGTGGTCATCAGCCACGACCGCTGGTTCCTCGACCGCACCTGCACCCACATCCTCGCGTGGGAAGGTGACGACGAGGACGAGGCCAAATGGTTCTGGTTCGAGGGCAACTTCGGTGCCTATGAAGAGAACAAAGTGGAACGACTTGGAATCGAAGCGGCGCGTCCGCACAGAGTGACCCACCGCAAGCTGACTCGCGACTAACGTCGCACGTACGTGCCGATTGCGGCACGACGGCGCGACGTCAGGAGCAAGTCGGATGACGGAAAATCGGGGCGGACTCAGCGGCACGACGCGGTCCGCCGGTGCGGACGGCAACGCTGGTCTCGCACGGGCATATCTGCTGACCTACCGCGGCCCCAGCGATGGTTCGCCGGCCGACGGTGGGGTCACCGCCCCGATCGACGTCGCGATGGCGACCCGCGTGTCCCCGGAGTTGCTGGCGGCGCACTATCGCCTCGGTCATCGCCGGTCGACGGGGGAGACGCTCGTCGCGATCTACTCCGCCGACGATCCCGGTCGCTTCGGCCCGGCGCTGCAGATCGTGACCGATCACAGCGCGCTGCTGATGGATTCGGTGATGGTGCTGCTGCACCGCATCGGTGTCGCCTACACCGCGATCATGAGTCCCGAGTTCCGGGTGCGGCGTGATGCGGCGGGCGAGGTCGTCGCGATGGGTCCGGCGGGTGACCCCAGTGCCCCGGCCGACGGCGTCGACGAGACCTGGATCCATGTGCAGCTGGCGACCATGGGTGACGGCAAGGCCGTCGCCGAGGCCGCCGCCGTGCTGCCGCACGCCCTGACCGACACCCGTGCGGTGCAACTCGATACGCCCGCGATGAACGCCGCGCTCGTCGGCCTGGCCAACGCGCTCGACGCCGACCACAACGGCCGGTTCCCCGGCTACGACCGGCGTGACGTCGCGGCCCTGCTGCGCTGGCTGGCCGACGGGCACTTCGTCCTGCTGGGCTACCAGCAGTGCACCGTGGAGGACGGGCAGGCGCAGGTGGACCCGGCGACCCGGCTGGGCGTGGCCAAGCTGCGCACCGACGTGCTGCCGCCGCTCGCGGGCGACGACGAACTGCTGGCGGTGGCCCAGGCCACCATGCCGAGCTACCTGCGCTACGGCGCCTACCCGTACATCGTGGTGGTCCGCGAGAGCGCGGGGCCGAACGGTCCGGCGCGTGAGCACCGCTTCATCGGTCAGTTCACCGTGACCGCGGGTAACGCCAATGTGCTTGAGATTCCTTTGATCTCACGTCGCGTCAACGAGGCATTGGCCTTGTCCCAGGGGGATCCGAGCCGGCCCGGGCAGCTGATGCTCGACATCATCCAGACGATTCCGCGGTCGGAGCTGTTCTCCCTGACCGCGCGCGACCTCGTCGCGATGGGCAAGTCCGTCATCGACCTGGGGTCGCGGCGGCGCGCGCTGCTGTTCCTGCGCGCCGACAAGCTGGCCCATTTCGTGTCGTGCCTGGTGTACCTGCCGCGCGACCGCTACACCACCGACGTCCGGCTGGCCATGCAGGACATCCTGGTGCGCGAACTCGGCGGCGAGAGCATCGAGTACACCGCCCGGGTCAGTGAATCGCCTTGGGCCGTCGTGCATTTCACCGTCCGGCTGGGCGAGTCCGCCAGCCCCGCGACCATCGACACGTCGGCCGCCAACGAAACCCGTATCCAGGGTCTGCTGACCGAGGCCGCCCGTACCTGGGGGGACCGCCTGATCGGTGCGGTCACGCCCGGCACCATCACCCGCGCCGAGGCCGAGCACTACGCGGTGGCGTTCCCCGAGGTCTACAAGCAGGCGTTCACGCCGGCCGGTGCCATCGAGGGCATCAGCATCATCGATCAGCTGCAGGACGACAGCGTCAAACTGGTGCTGGACTATCCCGAAGCCGGGCCCGACGACGACGGCACCGCCCAACTCACGTGGTATCTGGCCGGCCGGTCGGCCTCGCTGAGCGAGCTGCTGCCGATGCTGCAGTCGATGGGCGTGGTGGTGCTGGAGGAGCAGCCGTTCAACGTCGTGCGCGCCGACGGCATGCCGGTGTGGATCTACCAGTTCAAGATTTCCCGGCACCACTCCACCGTGGACGCCCCGGAAGCCGAACGCGAAGTCATCGCCACCCGCTTCGCCGACGCGGTCACCGCCATCTGGCAGGGCAAGGTGGAGATCGACCGGTTCAACGAGCTGGTGTTGGGCGCGGGACTGACCTGGCAGCAGGTGACGATCCTGCGGGCCTACGCGAAGTACCTGCGGCAGGCCGGTTTTCCGTACAGTCAGTCCCACATCGAGACGGTGCTGCGTGACAACCCGGGCACCGCGAAGTCTCTCGTCGAACTCTTCGAGGCGGTGTTCGACCCGACCGGGGCCGACGCGGCGGATCGCGCCCAAACGGCCGCGGCCGCCGTTGCCGCGGACATCGACGCCCTCGTGAGCCTCGACACCGACCGCGTGCTGCGGGCGTTCGCGGCGCTCGTGCAGGCCACCCTCCGCACCAACTACTACGTGACGGCGCCGGGCTCGGCGCGGCAGCGAAACGCGTTGTCGTTCAAGCTCAACCCGCAGCTCATCGACGAATTGCCGCTGCCCAGGCCCAAATACGAGATCTTCGTCTACTCACCGCGGGTCGAAGGCGTGCACCTGCGGTTCGGCAATGTGGCCCGCGGCGGCCTGCGCTGGTCGGACCGGCGGGAGGACTTCCGCACCGAAATCCTGGGCCTGGTCAAGGCACAGGCGGTGAAGAACGCCGTCATCGTGCCCGTCGGCGCCAAGGGCGGCTTCGTGCTGAAGTCACCGCCCGCTCCCACCGGTGACGCGGCTGCCGATCGCGATGCCCTGCGCAACGAGGGCGTCGCCTGCTACCGGCTGTTCATCGCCGGCCTGCTCGACGTCACCGACAACGTCGAGACGGCCACCGGCGCTGTCGTGCCGCCGCCGCAGGTGGTGCGCCGCGACGGCGACGACGCCTACTTGGTGGTCGCCGCCGACAAGGGCACCGCGACGTTCTCCGACATCGCCAACGATGTCGCCAAGTCATACGGCTTCTGGCTCGGCGACGCGTTCGCCTCCGGTGGTTCGGTGGGTTACGACCACAAGGCGATGGGCATCACCGCCAAGGGCGCGTGGGAGTCGGTCAAACGGCACTTCCGCGAGATCGGGCACGACACCCAGACCCAGGACTTCACCGTCGTCGGCGTCGGCGACATGAGCGGCGACGTGTTCGGCAATGGCATGTTGCTGTCCAAGCACATTCGCCTCGTGGCGGCCTTCGACCACCGGCACATCTTCCTGGACCCGAACCCCGATGCGGCCCGCTCGTGGACCGAACGCGACCGGATGTTCAAACTGCCCCGGTCGAGTTGGGACGACTACGACAAATCGCTCATCAGCGAGGGCGGTGGCGTCTACAGCCGCGACCAGAAGTCCATCCCGATCAGCCCGCAGGTGCGCGCGGCACTGGGCCTGGCCGCCGACGTCACCGAACTGACCCCGCCAGCGCTGATGAAGTCGATCCTGCTGGCGCCGGTCGACCTGTTCTGGAACGGCGGCATCGGCACCTACATCAAGGCCGAGACCGAGTCCGACGCCGACGTCGGTGACCGCGCCAACGACGCCATCCGGGTCAACGGAAACCAGGTGCGCGCCAAGGTCGTCGGCGAGGGCGGCAACCTCGGTGTGACGCAGCGCGGCCGCATCGAGTTCGATCTGGCCGGCGGCCACATCAACACCGACGCCATGGACAACTCGGCGGGTGTGGACTGCTCCGACCACGAGGTCAACATCAAGATTCTGGTCGATGCCCTGGTGACCTCGGGCAAGGTCGCGGCCGCCGAGCGCACCGACCTGCTGATGTCGATGACCGACGAGGTGGGCCGGCTCGTGCTGGCCGACAACATCTCTCAGAACGACCTGATGGGCACCAGCCGCGCCAACGCCGCCAGCCTGCTGCCGGTGCACGCCGCCCAGATTCGCAATCTGGCCGCCGAACGCGGCCTGAATCGGGAGCTGGAGGCGTTGCCGTCGGACAAGGAGATCCGTCGGCGGATGGAGACCGGGTTGGGGCTGACGTCCCCCGAGCTGGCCACCTTGATGGCGCACGTGAAGCTCGCGCTGAAGGAAGACGTGCTGGCCAGTGACCTGCCCGACCAGGAGGTGTTCGCCGGTCGGCTGCCGGACTACTTCCCCGAGGAGTTGCGGGACCGGTTCACCGCGGACATCCGGTCGCACCAGCTGCGCCGGGAGATCATCACCACGATGCTGGTGAACGACCTCGTCGACACCGCCGGCATCACCTACGCCTACCGCGTCGCCGAGGATGTCGGCGTCGGGCCGGTCGACGCGGTCCGCAGTTACGTCGCGGTGGACAAGATCTTCCGGGTCAACGAGGTGTGGCGGAACATCCGGGCGGCAGGCATGGCCGGTGTCCCGGTGGACGTCACCGACCGCATGACGCTGGATCTGCGGCGCCTGATCGACCGGGCCGGGCGCTGGCTGCTGAACTACCGGCCCCAGCCGCTGGCGGTCGGCGCCGAGGCCAACCGGTTCGCGGCGAAGGTCGCCGAGCTCACCCCGCAGATGGCGCAGTGGCTGCGTGGCGACGACAAGGCCATCGCCGAGACCGATGCCGCACAGTTCGAGGCCGCCGGCGTCTCGCAGGAGCTGGCCTACATGGTGGCCACCGGTCTGTACCAGTACAGCCTGCTCGACGTCATCGACATCGCCGACATCGCCGAGCGGGAGCCCGCCGAGGTGGCCGACACCTACTTCGCGCTGACCGACAATCTGGGCATCGACAACCTGCTCACCGCGGTCTCCGAACTCAGTCGCAATGACCGCTGGCATTCGTTGGCGCGCTTGGCGATTCGGGACGACATCTACGGGTCCATCAGGTCGCTGTGCATCGACGTGATGGCGGTCGGTGAGGTCGACGAGACCGGCGAGCAGAAGATCCACGAGTGGGCGTCGACCAACAGTTCCCGGGTGATGCGGGCCCGGCGGACGCTGACCGAGATTCTGGGCGACGAGGTGCGTGACCTGGCGACCCTGTCGGTGGCCGCGCGGCAACTGCGGAGCATGACCACGAGAACGACGGGAACGGGCAATCAGGGATGATGGGCGGGTGACTGAACGCTTCACGACGCCGGTACCGGTGCGCTGGTCGGACATCGACATGTATCAGCATGTCAACCACGCCACCATGGTGACCATCCTCGAGGAGGCGCGGGTTCCGTTCCTCACCGAGCCCTTCGCCGAGGACGTCGCCACCACCGGCCTGCTGATCGCCGAGGTCAACGTGAAGTACAAGGACCAACTGCGCCTTGTCGATTCACCGCTGCAGGTGACCATCTGGACCAACCGGCTGCGCGCCTGCGACTTCACGCTGGGCTATGAGGTGCGGTCGGCGCAGGCCGATCCGGATTCCAAGCCGGCCGTGATCGGGGAGACCCAACTGGCCACCTTCAACATCGAGCGACAGATGCTGGTGCGCATCGCCCCGCATCAGCGGGAGTACCTGCAGCGTTTCGCGCGATGAGCAGGGTGCACCGATGAGCGAGCGGGGCATCTGGCTTGCCGACGCCGCCCAGGCGCAGAACCTGGCCACCTTCGTCGAGCGCGTGCTGCGTCTTGACGAGGCAGCCGTGGTGCGGTTGCGGGCGCGCGGCGAGGGCGTCGTCGTTGCTTGGGCGGCAACGGGTTTCGAGGTGCTGGCCGCGCGTGTGGTGAACGGGCGGGTGTCGCCGTCCGACCTCAGCGCCGGGGCCGACGCGTTGAGTCGCGAGCTGCCCGGCTCGGGCCGGATCGATCCGGGATTCGCGATGGACTCGGCGTGGCGTGGCGCGTTGCCGCCCGACGACGGCTTCAGCCACCTCGACGATGTGCCGGCGGCCGCGGTGCTTGAGCTGTTCCAGCGCGGTGTCGAATTGGCCAAGGAACACAGCGGGCCGCAAGGTCCGCCGCCGTCACTGCTGGACCAGGACGTCCTCACCGTCAGCGCCGGTGACATCGAGGTGGGCATCCCCATGCGGTGTGTATTCGCCTTGACCGCCATGGGTTTCGTACCCGATCCGCTGCCCGAGAACGAGGTGGTCCGGGTCCGGGTGCATCCGACGTGGCTGCGCATCGACGCGCGGTTCGGATCGGTGTACCGCCGCCGTGGTGGCCCGATCCTGCTGTCGCCCTAGGGCTGGGCTGGATCGGGCAAGCGCGAATCAGTGCTTGCGGACGACGTGCTCGGCTTTACCGGGCTTCCACACCGTGATGTCGAGGTGTCCGTCTGCCACTTCGACCGCGGACGCCCCGACCAGGTTGGCGCGATAGCAGTGCTCGAACTCCTGGCCGCGGATGTCGAAGCCGGTCTGTTCGTACAGTGCCTCGGCGAACCGCCGGTGCAGGGCCTTGTCCTGCACGTCCTCCACGACACCCCACAACTTCGCATCGCCATCGCTGACGTGGGTGTCGACCGTCGCGGTGTGCAGGCAGAAGCGCGGATCACGCGCGAGGTCGTCGAACTTCGTGGTGTGCGGCATGCCCGAGATCCACAGTTCGTCTTCGAAGAACCGTGGCTCCATGGGGCTGATGCGCGGAAATCCGTCCGAGCGCAGCGTGCCCAGCATGCACAGGTTTCCGGTGGCGGTATGTCGGCGGACGAAGGTGGTCGCGATTCGCGGCGCGGCGTCCGCGAACTCTTTCCAACTGGTCATGTTCGCGACGGTAGTCCGCGGCGCGCGGCCTGAAAACCCTCCAGAGGACTCGGTCCAGATCCGTCAGCTCGCAACGAGAGCGTCGTGCCAGCGTTGGGTATCGGTGATCTGGACCAGTCCGACGACCTTGCCGTCCCGGATGGTGATGTCGTGGACGAACGCCGCTGAATACTGCTTCCCGGTGGCGCGGCTGCTGCCTCGGTAATAACCGAACGCGATGATGCGTTCGTCGTCGACGACGACGAATTCGTCTGGCTGGGGCGTAATTTCGAAGTGGGTGGCCGCCTCGCCCCAGACCTTCGACAACATCGTCTCGGGGCTGTCGACGTCGCCGCCCAATCCGAACGGCATGCCCGCGCTGACCCGGCCGGTGAAGTCGGGGTGTAGCAACGCCGCGAGGCCGGCGGGGTCATGCGCGGCGAATGCCGCGTACAGGTTCGTCGCTATGTCGCTGGGTGTGCTCATGGTGATCTCCCTCGGGACGAAACCAGCGCGTCGGACTGGTTTTAGAGTGATTGCTCTAAAACCGTATTAGAGCATATCCTCTAATACATGGGAAGACCGCCGCGGCATTCTGCGGACGACTTCGTGGATGCCGCGATCCGGCTATTTGCCGAAGGCGGCGCGCGGGCGCTCACGATGAATGCGGTGGCCCGCGAAATCTCTGCCCCGAGTGGGTCGATCTACCACCGGTTTCCCGACCGGGCAGCACTGTTGGCTGCCGTCTGGTTTCGTACCACCGGCGACTTCCAGCGTGGCTATCTCGATGTCCTCGGGAATCCCGTCACGCCCGCCGGCGCCGTCGACGCCGCGGTCTGGATCGTCGACTGGTGTCGCACACACCTAGCGGAAGCTGTTGTGCTGCAGGCCGGGGTGCGTGCGTTCGATCCGGACGAGTGGGCGGAGGCAGCCCGAACGGATTTGGCGGTGCGGGACGAGAACAGCAAGCGCGACATCGACAAGGCAATTCGACTACTGGCCAAAACATCTGGCCGTCCTGTCGATCAGATCGCGTTCGCATTGCTCGATCTGCCGCTGGCCGCCGTCCGGCGCCATCTGCTCGCCGGCGAAGTACCGCCCAAGCGGACCGGCAAGCTGGTGCGGGACATGGTCGGGCTGCTGCTCGGCGTTGCCGGCGACTAGCCGGCCAGACTCGTCAGCGCGACGTCAAGGTTAGGCCGGCCGGTCCGCCGTCAGTCAGGGATGGTCGCGTATGCCCGGACCGGGAAGGTGCCGAACCCTTCGATCCGCGGTGGGACGGCGGTGAAACGGGCGCCGCGGGCGGGTACCGACGCCAGGTTGGTCAGGTGCTCGACGACGTGAATCCCGTTGCCCAGCAGTGCGGTATGGATGGGCCGTCGGCCTTCGGCTCCTGGGCCGGCGTCGTCGATGTTGACGGAGTCGATACCGACGAGCGCGACCCCGCGGCTCACCAGGAGCTCGGTCGCGCCCTCGGAGAGATACGGCGCGTCGACGGCGTAGGCCGGGGTGCCGAAATATCGATCCCACCCGGTGTCGATCAGGACCGCGCAGCCGGCGTCGATGTCATCGGGAAGCTCGGACACATCGACGGATCGCGCCGCGCCGTCCCGTCGGTGTACGACGACCGTGGGTAGGTCCACCAAGGTGTTCAGGTCGAGGCCGGCCAGGTCTGCCCCGTCCGCGTAGCGGTGGAACGGCGAATCGATGTAGGTGCCCGTGTTGCCGACCATGGTGATCGCGCCGATCGCGAACTCGGTGCCTGCGGCGTAGACCTCGCGAGACGCTTCACGAGTCAGGTGCGAATCGATCGATGGCGCCGGTAGCCCGGGATAGGTCACCATCCCCGCGCGAATCGTATGAGACAAATCGACGAGCATGGCGACCCTTTCCCGCGGTTGATGACCAACTCTAGCGAGACGGGACGGGCTCCGTCGTGATGGCCGCCGGCGTCACCCGCTCGAGCAGCGGCCCCGCGAGCTTCTCGATCAGGTCGAACGAGAAAGGCTGTGTCATACGGCGATTGATGCCGGGGGCGAGGCGGTGCATGACGTAGCCGAGCCAGGCCTCGGCTCGCACGGGCACCACCGCGAGGTCATAGCTGACCGCCCGCACGACGGCCCGCGCCACGAGGTCGGGGCTCATCGGCGCGAACGGCAGCATCTCGGCGAACTCCTGCAGCTGCCTGGTGAGGCGCTGCGCCTGCGCGACGAGCGCGGGGTCCACCCCGACGGTCACCGCGCGGTCACCGATGTTCGTGTTGATCACCCCGGGGCAGATGGCGCTGACCCCGATGCCGTACGGCCTGAGCTCCAGGCGCAGGCACTCACTGAGCATCTTGACCCCCGCCTTGGACACCGAGTACGGCGCCATGACCGGTGTCGGCGTGAACGCCGCTGCCGAAGCGATGTTGACGATGTGACCACCCCGGCCGCGCTCGGCCATCTGCGCACCGAACACCCGGCAGCCGTGCACCACGCCCATCAGGTTGACGCTGAGCTGCTTGTCCCAGTCCGCCGCGGACAGTTCGAGGAACGGCCCGCCGACGACGATGCCGGCGTTGTTGACGACGACGTCGGGCACCCCGTGCTCGGTCCGCACGTCATATGCAAAAGCCTCCCAGTCCTCCGGATCGGTGACGTCCAGCCGGGCTGCCGACGCGCGGCGGCCGGCGCCTTTGATCATGGCGGCGGTCGCTTGTGCCGAGTCGAGGTCGATGTCGGAGACGACCACGTGCGCACCGCCTTTGGCGAAGCGGATCGCGGTGGCGCGCCCGATGCCGCTGCCGGCACCGGTGACGACCACGAGCTGTGGGTCCAGGCTGTTGATCTTCATCCGGCGTCCTTCGCGGTGGCTGCTACTTGGTGGGCATCGGCGGTGCCGGTCCCGTACCGATACACGTCGAGGTCGTAATGGCGGTTCTGCCAGTACATCTCGCCGTGCGTCGTCGGCCGGAACGGGGAATCACCGTGGTAGTCGATGTAATACGTGTTGGACCCTGCGCAGGTGGGCGTGAACAGGACATTGCGCGCCTGCCGGCGGAGGCAGTACCGGAAATAGGCGTCATGGACTTCGCGCCGGATCTCGACCTCCCGGGCGCCGCGACGCTTGGCTTCGGCGATCGCGCGACTCAGGTGTACCGCGGTGGCCTCGATCATCCACAGGTACGACCCGAGCACGAAGCCGTAGGGCCCGGTGATCATGAACATGTTCGGGAAGCCGGGTACGGACACGCCCTGATAGGCCTGAAAACGATTGACCGCCCAGAACTCCGCGGCGTCGAGCCCGTCGCGGCCGACGACGGGGAAGGGCGGCACCGAATCCCGTTCCCACAGTTTGAATCCGGTCGCGCAGATGAGGACATCGACCTGGTGCTCGACACCGTCGGTGGTCACCACGCCGGTCTCGGTGATGCGCTCGATGGCGTCGGTCACCAGGCTGACGTCACTGCGATTGAACGTCTTGAGGTAGTCGTTGGACATCGACGGGCGCTTGCAGCCCAGGCCGTAGCGGGGGATCAGTTTCTCCCGGGTCGCCGGATCGCTGACCTGGCTGCGCATCCACACCCGCACGGGTGCTTCGGCGAGCTTGCGCGTGGCCTCGACCAGCCAACCCGGCCCGGTGAGCATTCCGCCCATCCCGATCTCGGTCGCGACGGTACCGGCGGCGCGCAGCGCGGACCGCACCTGGCCGATCTCCAGCACTGCGCGGGAGATGCCGTGAATCGTGCTGTCGGGCTTGGGAAACACCCAGATCGGCGTGCGCTGGAAGACCGTGAGGTGCGCCACCTCGTCCACGATCGCCGGCACCAGTTGCAGCGACGTCGCGCCGGTGCCGATGACCGCGACCCGCTTACCGGTCAACTCGACGTCGTGATCCCACAGCGCGGTGTGCATGAGCACCCCGCCGAAATCCTGCAGACCGGGAATGTCCGGCAGTTTGGGCCGCTCGAGCCCGCCGACCGCCATCACCACGTGGCGGCCCGTGATTTCTGCGCCGCCGTCGAACGTCAACCGCCACATGCTGTTCTGCTCGTCGAACGCCGCTGCGGTCACGGTTGTGTTCAGCCGCAGCTTGTCGCGCAGGCCGTACTTGTCCACCATGTCGTCGGCGTAGTCCCGCAGCTCGTTGCCGGGCGCGAAGACGCGTGACCAGCCGCCGCGCTGCTCATACGAGAAGCTGTAGATGACGGATGGAATGTCCACTGCCACACCCGGATAGGTGTTGGCGTGCCAGGTGCCGCCGACGTGATCCCACTTGTCGACGATGACGAAGTCGTGTATTCCCTTGCGCTGGAGGGCGATCCCGGCGCCGATGCCGCCGAACCCGGCCCCGACGATCACCACCTCATGATCGGGCTCGTGTCGCTCCGTCGTGGCCGACCGTGCGGCCTTCGTGCTGGTGGTCATGTCCGGCCCGGCTACCGGACGTAGCCGACGAGCTCGCCGTCGGCGCCGAACAAGTCGTGCTGCCACCGGGCGAGGAGGTCGTCGGTGGGCACGTCGTCGGGGTGGAAGCCGGGCCGCAGGTACTCGGCGATCTCTCCCAGGAAGCCGCGCAGCAGGGGTCCGCGGAAGACGTCGTGGGTCTGGCGCAGCACCGTGATCGGTCGCGGCCATGCCGTCGGGTCCAACAGGATCGACAACGCCACCGCGGCGGTGACCACGGGGATGGTCAGGAAGTACATGAACCACATGACCGCGATGCGCGTGCGCTCGGAACCGCCCACCGACCGGTAGACGTCGAAGGCGACGGACTTGTGCTCGAGCTCCTCCATGGCGTGCCAGTTCAACAGGCGCCAGACCTCGGGATCGCCTGGGATCGCCTGGATTTCGTCGTTCGACAGCACCCGCGCGCCCAGGACCGCGGTGTAGTGCTCGGCGGCGGCCGTCATCGCCAGATGCACCTTCGCCGGGATCGACTTCTCGATGCGCAGCACCACCTTCTGGCGCACGCTCGTCGGGGCGAACAGCAGGAACCGCACGAGGGGATAGCCCATGTCGGCGAGCTGGGTGTTCAACTTGCGGTGCTCCTGGCCGTGTACGGACTCCTGGCCGATGAACCCTGCGACGCGCTTCTTCAGTACCGGGTCGGTGATCTGGTCGGAGAAGCGGCGAACGGACCGGATGAACGACTCCTCGCCGGGCGGGAAGGAACCGGACAGCACCGCCACCAGGTGGCTGAACACGATGTCGCCCTCGACGAAATGCCGGTGCAGCGGTTCGGGTTCGCCGAACCGGAACCGCATCCGCCGCACCTTGGGAAAAGCGACCGCGTGCGCGGTGATCGGGTCCGCACTCATGATCGATTCCTTCCGTTGTGCCGGCTATCTGAGGTGGTCGACGAGGACGCCGTCAGTGCCGAAGAGGGTGTCGCGCCACTGCTGGGCCAGTTCGGTCGTGTCGACGTCGTCGGGGTGGAAGCCAGGGCGTAGGTAGACCGCGAGGTCGGGCAGCAGACCCTTGAATATCGGGCCGGTGAACAGCTCGTACGTCTCGCGCATCAGGCGGTCGGGGCGGCGCCGCGCGACCGGGTCGGACCCGACCGAGACGGCAAGGGAAACGAGCGTCACCGGGAGCAGCAGCGCGCACGCCGCCACCATGACCGCGATGCGGGTGCGCTCGGTGCCACCGACAGCGCGGTACACGTCGAAGGCCACCGACTTGTGCTCGAGTTCTTCCAGCGCATGCCAATTCAGCAGATGCCACACTTCCGGATCGGCCGGGATCGATTGCAACTCGTCGCTCGACAACACCCGTTCGGCCAGCACCGCGGTGTAGTGCTCCGCGGCGGCCGTCAAGGCCAGATGCACATGAGCGGGCAACCGGTCTTCGAGCCGAATCCGCCTGTCTTTGAAGGATTCTGAATCCCACCACGCGATGGGGTAGCCCATCGCGATGAGCTTCTCGTTGAGGTGCCGATGTTCCTGTCCATGCATCGACTCCTGGCCGATGAAGCCGGCGACCCGTTTCTTGAGCTCGGGATCGGTGATGCGGTCGGCGAATCGGCGGACCGATCGGATGAAGCCTTCCTCGCCGGGCGGAAATGCGCCCGAGAGACCGGCGACGAAATGGCTGAACACCATGTCGCCGGCGACGAAGTACTTGCGGCTCGCTTCCTCGTTGAAGCGGAAGCGGATTCGCCGGGTCCGGGGATACACCGCCCCGGCGTTCCGCGCTGACGTGGGTTGCGCACTGCGTACGGCCATGCCCGCCCGCCTTTCCTCGAACATTCAGTAACTAGTACCGCGAGTTCTAGTAGTTCGAAGTTACGACGGCGTGCGCCATTGCGCAAGGGTTTTGGATAATGACGTTTTCTGAGCGGGCGCGGCGGCCCGGGTGGGCCGGGGACCGGTTCAGTCGGTGGTGCCGAACAACGCCATCTGTTCGTCGGGTGCGATGACGACGCCGCGGGCAGCGGCCGCCGCCGACACCGCACCCCAGATCACGGGCGTCAGTTGCGCGATGAGTTCGTCTTTACCGATCGTCGGCTCGTTGAGCCAGCGCAGCACACCGAGCGCCACGGCGCCGAGGATCGCGTCGGCCGTGTATTCGAGGTGGTCGCCGTCGCCGCCATGGGCGCGCACCATCGCCGCGAGCACCTCGGTCATCGCGCTCGACAGATTGCGGCCGTTCTCGAGCAGCTTGGTCCGGGAATGGTCGTCGCTGAAATGGGAGCCGACGACGAAGCGAAAGAGGTTGGGCCGCTCGGCCACCAGGTCGACGTAGGCGGTCAGTGCGGAACTCACGAGCTCCAATGCCGTCGCGGTGACGTGGAAGCACGGCATGACGCGCTGCACGATCAGTTCCTGCATGCGCTCGCCGACCGCGGCGAACAACGTCTCCTTGTCGGTGAAGAAGCGGTACAGCTTCGGCCGCGGGACGCCGGCGGTTTTCACCACGTCGTCGATCGACAGGTCGGGACCGTACTCGTCGATGGCGCGCAAGGTCGCCTCGATCAGGTCGGCCTTCACCGTCGCGCGATGCGCCCGCCAGCGGTCGGCCCGTGCGTCACCCGTCGGTGCGGACATCCGCACCGCGACACGGGTGGCGTCCACGGGCATGGGCTAATCGTAAGTCAGCCAGAGGGCCGTGTCGGGTGGGATTCGCCCGTCGGGCAATGGTCCACTCGCGAGCACCACCCGGCCGCCGGGCATGTCGACCGTTGTGCTGCCCGCGTTCAGCAGGCACACCAGGCCGTCCTCGCACTGGAATGCCAGCAGGTCGTCCGCGGTCGGCAGCCACCGCACCGACCGTCCCAAAACTGTTCGGCCCCGGCGCAATTCGATGGCACGCCGGAAGAGCGACAGTGTCGAATCCGGGTCCGCGGACTGCGCGGCGACCGTCAACGGCCCCCAGCCGTCGGGCATCGGGAGCCACGTCCGCGCGGTCGACGAGAACCCGTACGGGGCGCTGTCGCCGGACCAGGGCAGCGGCACCCGGCAGCCGTCGCGGCCCCGCTCGGTGTGGCCGGAACGCTCCCACACGGGGTCCTGCAGCACGTCGTCGGGCAGCTCGACGTTGGGCAGCCCGAGTTCTTCGCCGTTGTAGACGAACACCGCGCCCGGCAGTGCCAGCATCACCAGCGCCATCGCCCGGGCTCGCGAAAGCCCCTGTGGGCCATCGCCGTAACGGGTCACCTCGCGTTCGACGTCGTGGTTGGACAGTGTCCACGTGGGCGGTGAGTCGGCCAGTTCGGCGGCGGCCAGCGAATTCTCGATCGCCTCGCGGACGGCCGCTGCGGTGAAATCGGCTCGTACCAAACGGAAATTGAAGCCCAGATGCAGTTCGTCGGGCCGGAGGTACTTGGCGAAATCCTCGTTGTCGAACACCCAGACCTCGCCGACGGTGGCGGCTTCGGGATAGTCGTCGAGCACCGTCCGGATGCCACGGTGAATGGCGTGCACGCCGTCGTTGTTGAACCGCGGATCGTCGACCCGGGTGGTGAGCATGACCCCTTCGGGATCGGCCATGTCCGGCAGGTCTGCCGGTTTCGCCATCCCGTGTGCCACGTCGATCCGGAATCCGGCGACGCCGCGGTCCAGCCAGAACCGCAGCGTCCGTTCCAGATCCGCAGGGACCGCCGGGTTGTCCCAGTTCAGGTCCGGCTGTGCGGCGTCGAACAGGTGCAGGTACCACTGGCCGGGGCTGCCGTCGGGTTCGGTGACCCGGGTCCAAGCGGGCCCGCCGAACACCGACCTCCAATTGTTCGGTGGCAGACCGCCGTCCGGCCCGCGCCCCTCGCGGAAGAGGTAGCGGTCGCGTTCGGGGCTGCCCGCGCCCGCGGCGAGCGCCGCCCGGAACCACGGGTGCGCCGAGCTGGTGTGGTTGGGGACCAGATCCATGGTGACCTTGATGCCCGCCGCACCGGCGGCGGCGAGCAGCCGGTCGAGTGCCGCCATTCCGCCGAACAGCGGGTCGACGTCACGTGGGTCGGCGACGTCATACCCGTGATCGACCATGGGGGAGACCATCACGGGGTTGAGCCACAGCGCGTCGACGCCGAGTGCGCGCAGATGGTCCAGGTGCGCGGTGACGCCGTCGAGATCGCCGACGCCGTCACCGTCGCTGTCGGCGAACGAGCGCGGGTAGAGCTGATAGAAGACCGCGCGGGACCACCACCGCGGATCCGTCATCAGAACGCCGAGTTGACCATGTGCTGGGCGGCCATGTCGAAATAGTCGAGCAGCGCCTGCCGGTGCGCGTCGTCGATGGTCTCCGGGCCGATCGAGGCGAGCGCGCTGTGCATGCACCGTAGCCAGGCGTCACGCTCGAGGAAGCCGATCCGGAACGGGGCGTGCCGCATCCGCAGCCGGGGGTGGCCGCGTTCCTGGCCGTAGGTGCGGGGACCGCCCCAGTACTGCTCGAGGAACATCCGCAGCCGGTGCTCGGCGCCGTCGAGGTCGTCCTCGGGATACAGCGGGCGCAGGATTTCGTCGTCGCGGACCAGTTGGTAGAACCGCGACACCAGGAGATGGAAGGTCTCCGCTCCACCGACCTCGTCGTAGAACGACCGCTGCGCCTCTGTCACGGTCGCCATTGTCCACGAGGACGCGATGACGCGTTCCATGCGGGACTCGTCACGCGAAGTTCATCGAATGGTCCAGCTAAGACGCCAGAATTCTCGTGCGTTGGCTGTCGATCCGTGATGAACTGTGAGCACGGAGGACGTATGTCGCAACGGAGGAAGGTCCGCGGCCACAGACTTCACGGCGCCGCGGCGGGTTCGCCTGTGTCGAGCCCGGCACTGTCATCACCCCTGCACGCAGTCGAATCAAGTCCCACCGACGGTTCACTCTGGGGCCGCCGCCGCGTCCTGCTGCTGAATTCGACATACGAACCGCTGACCGCGCTGCCCATGCGGCGCGCCGTGATCATGGTGCTGTGCGGCAAAGCCGATGTGGTCCACGCCGATCCGTCCGGTCCCGTCATACACTCGGCGACCCGCGCGGTCGCCGTCCCGTCGGTCATCCGGCTGCGTAGTTATGTGCGGGTCCCATATCGGGCCCGCATTCCCATGACCCGGGCCGCTCTGATGCACCGGGACCGGTTCCGCTGCGCGTACTGCGGCGGCAAGGCCGACACCGTCGACCACGTCGTGCCGCGCAGCCGCGGTGGTGAGCACTCCTGGGAGAACTGCGTCGCGGCGTGTGGCCCGTGCAATCACCGCAAGGCCGACCGGCTACTGAGTGAACTCGGCTGGACCCTGCACGCGGTGCCGTTGCCGCCCAAAGGGCAGCACTGGCGACTGCTCTCGGCGGTCAAGGAGCTCGATCCGGCCTGGGTGCGGTATCTCGGCGAAGGCGCCGCCTGACATCCGCACGCGGATTGCCCCTGTCCTCAGCGTGAGCGGTGGGCGTACTGATACGGTTTGCGCGTGAGCATTGCACTTACTCATTCGCTGCTCGGTGGGGTGCCGCTGGCGCTGCTGCTGGTGCTTGGCGCGCTGTTCTTGCTGCGCAAGAGTCCGCATCCGGACACCTACAAGATGACCGACAAGTGGACCCACGCGCCGATCCTGTGGGCGGCCGAGGAACCGGCGGATCACGGCCACGGTGGCCATGACTCGCACCTGACTGTGGGAGGTGGCGCAAGTGGCAAGTGGTAGCCAGACCGAGGTCGCAAACATCGATCCGGCCAACCTGCCGTACGGCTACGCCGTCACGTACAGCGGCCGCATCTCCGGCGTCACCGAGCCCGGTGAGCTGTCGGTGCACTACCCGTTCCCGGTCAAGGACCTGGTATTCCTCGACGACGCCCTGAAGTACGGCTCGCGCGCCGCTGGCGCCCGTTTCGCCGTCTACATCGGCGACCTGGGTGCGGACACCGCCGCCACCGCGCGTGAGGTGCTGGCCACCGTGCCGACGCCGAACAACGCTGTGCTGCTGGCCGTCTCGCCGAACCAGAAGGCCATCGAGGTCGTCTACGGCGCCGAGGTCCGCGGTCGCGGTATCGAAGAGGCTGCCCCGCTGGGTGTGTCCGCGGCTGCGGCATCGTTCAAGCAGGGCAACCTGATGGACGGCCTGATCAGCGCGGTCCGCGTGCTGAGCGCCGGCGTCTCGCCCGCCTGATTTCATTCACCCTGCCGGGTGCGAACCACTGGTTCGCACCCGGCAGAGTGCTATCCAGGGTCGGCCGACCTGGCGCTGAGGGGTCTTGCACTCACACGAATGTGCCGTGTCGGCAGGGGCGGCGTGGCGCGCAGCGGGTTCAGCGTGCAGCGGGGTAGCGCTTGCGCAGGCGGGCCTCATAGCCCGGCTGCAACGCGGTGCGGCTGATGTCGCCGTCGTAGTGCGCCAGTACGCGGGGATCCATCACCCGGCGCCACAGCGGCGGGCAGATGGCCAGCAGCAGCATCGTGCCGTAACCGCCCGGCAGCTGCGGCGCCTCATCGGCATGGCACAGCGCCTGGTACCGGCGCATCGGGTTGGCGTGGTGGTCGGAGTGCCGCTGCAGGTGGAACAGGAAGACGTTGGCGATCACGGTGTTGCTGTTCCAGCTGTGCCCGGCGCGCACCCGCTCGTACCGGCCATTGGGCAGCTTCTGCCGCCGCAGGCCGTAGTGCTCCAGGTAGTTGACCGTCTCCAGCAGGAAGATGCCGATCACGGCCTGCCCGAAAAGCCACGGCAGCACAATGGGTCCGAACCACACGGCCAGGATGATGAACAGCACGACGCTCAGCAGCCAGGCGTTGAGGACCTCGTTGTGCAGCGACCACTTGGACTTGTGCACGCGGGTGAGTCGCTCGGATTCCAGCTTCCAGGCCGACCGCAGACTGCCGATGACCGAACGGCCGATGAAGGCATACAGGCTCTCGCCGAGGCGCGAGCTGGCCGGGTCCTCCGGCGTCGCCACCCGCACGTGGTGACCGCGGTTGTGTTCGACGAAGAAGTGGCCGTAGCAGGTCTGGGCCAGGGCGATCTTGGAGAGCCGGCGCTCGGACATGCCGCGCTTGTGGCCGAGTTCGTGGGCGGCGTTGATCGCGATGCCGCCGACCGTTCCGACCGCGGCCATGAGGCCCAGCTTGTCGGCCAGCGACATGCTCACCCAGCCGCCGCCGGCCCACAGCCAGCACGCGAAGATCAGCGACAGATACTGCGCCGGCAGGAAGAGGTGCGTGGCGATCCGGTAGAACGGGTCGTCCTCCAGGCTGCGCAGGTCGCCGGGAGCCTTCTCGGCCTCGGGGCCGACGATGTGGTCGAGCAGCGGGACCAGCCCGAACGTCAGCACCGACCCCGTCCACCAGAACGCGTCCATGCCGGTGAGCCAGACCAGCAGCCACGACAGGCCGACCATTCCGGGGGTGATGGGACCCAGCAGCCATACGTAGCGCTTGCCGTCGCGCCATTTCGACTTGGCAGCGGGGGCGGGCTGGGCGGCGGGAGTGTCGGGCGCCTCGGGCGCGTGGGGTTGCGACGCCTCCTGGCTCGCGCGCAATGCCGACAACACCCCGTATTCGTACCCGTATTCGGCCGTTTGCGCAAATACAAGTCGGTTGCCAGAGCCACTTCCTGTCCGTTTTCTCATCGTTATCCGGCTCTTCACAGATGAGGGTGTAGAGGTGGTTGGCGCGTCGTTGCCGGGATAGAGGTCGAGGTCTCTCGAAAATGAGGGTTCCTACACTCCTCATCCGAAAGACCTCGACGTGCCTGACGCTACCGGTCGGGCGGGCTTCGCCTGCGCTGACCT